>DAOPIV010000087.1:0-4514 GCA_035399325.1 Clostridia bacterium
ATACCAAGCAAACTTGTAACCCCAAAGGAAGCAAAAGAAATCATACCGCATTTGGACGAAAATCAAATACTTGGCGGAACCTTTTGCCGTAAAGACGGTCACTTGAATCCTTTTCACGCAACCCAAGCATATGCAAACGCTGCCGCAAGACTTGGCGTAACGATATTAAAAAGAACAAAAGTCACAAGTATAGATATTAAGAACGGCAAAATAACAGGCGTGCAAACTGACAAAGGCTACATTTCCACATCAAAAGTTTTGGACGCTGCAGGCGGATACTCAAAAGAAATCGCCGATATGGTAAATGTGGATTTGCCAGTTTTCAGCGAAAGACACCAGATCTTGGTCACAGAACCCGTTGAATATTTGCAAGGACCCATGTATATGGGTTTTGTACACAATATTTATTGTCAGCAGACGCCTCACGGCAGTTTCATTATGGGTCGAGGCGACAAAACCGAGCCTTGCGGAACAAAAATTTGCAGTGGTTGGGCTTTTATGGAAGAAATGGCAAAAAACTGCGTAAAGCTTATGCCTCTGCTTGCCGAGCTTACCGTTGTACGTCAATGGGCTGGACTTTATAATATGTCTCCCGACAGACAACCCATTTATGGAATGTCTGATAAAATCGAAGGTTTTTATATGGCTGCGGGCTTTTCGGGACATGGATTTATGTTTGGTCCCGTTACGGGTGTCGTTATGGCTGAAACCATACTGGGACTAACACCATCTATAGATATTTCAAAGCTCAGTTACGACAGATTTAAAAAGGGCGAATTGTTTGTCGAACCGAGCGTTGTGTAGTATAATAAAAGAGTACAAAAACATTTAAGGAGATTTTTTAATGAACAACGCAAACTTTAACGTGCCAAAACCGTACAATGAGCCAATCTTAGGATATTTACCCAACTCTCCCGAAAAAAAGGCTCTCAAAGCGGAGTTAACACGTCAATCAAATTTGGTTGTAGAAATTCCCGTTATTATCGGCGGCAAGGAATACCGCACCGACAGAGTGAAGGAAGTTGTAATGCCCCACAACCACAAACACGTATTGGCGAGATTTTACGTTGCGGGCGAAAAAGAATTGAAACTTGCTTGCGACACGGCAATGGCTGCAAAACAAGCATGGGAAGATATTCCGTTTGAACATCGTGCATCAATTTTTTTAAAAACTGCAGAACTCATAAGCGGAAAGTATCGTGCATTGATCAACGCTTCGACAATGCTCGGACAAAGCAAAACCGTTTTTCAAGCGGAAATCGATTCGGCTTGCGAATTTATAGACTTTTTGCGTTACAACGTTTTTTATGCGGAAGAAATTTACCGTGAACAGCCCGAAAGCGCAAAAGGCATTTGGAACAGACTGAGCTATCGTCCTTTGGCTGGTTTCGTTGCCGCTATTTCACCCTTTAACTTTACGTCAATCGGCGGAAACCTTTGCACAAGCCCCGCTATTATGGGTAACACGGTAGTATGGAAACCGGCAACCACCGCTATGCTTTCAAACTATTACTTAATGAAAATTTTTATGGAAGCGGGACTTCCCGACGGCGTAATAAACTTTGTGCCTTGCGTAGGCAGTGAAGCAAGCAAATACGTTTTGTCAGACCCTCGTATGGCGGGATTCCATTTCACAGGTTCAACTTCCACTTTCAACAGCATTTGGAAACTTGTGGGCGAAAATATTTCGTCTTACGTTAACTATCCCCGTCTTGTAGGTGAAACGGGCGGCAAAGATTTCATTTTCGCAGATAAATCAGCGGACAAAACTGCTCTCGTTACAGCAATGGTAAGAGGCGCATTTGAGTTTCAAGGACAAAAATGTTCTGCCGCTAGCCGTGCGTTTATTCCCCAGTCCATTTGGCAAGACGTCAAAAAATCGTTACTTAGTGAAATAAAGACCATAAAGATGGGTGACGTGACCGACTTTACAAACTTTATGGGTGCTGTTATCGACAAAGCAAGTTTTGATAATATTAAATCTTACATTGATTACGCAAAATCTTCGCCCGATGCGGAAGTTATTTGTGGCGGCTATGACGACAGTGTTGGATATTTTGTTGAGCCTACTGTAATCGTTGCAAACAAGCCCGATTTCAAAACAATGGTTGAAGAAATTTTCGGACCGGTTTTGAGCATTTATGTTTATCCAGATGATAAACTTGACGAAGCGCTCATCGATTGCGACAAACTTTCACCGTATGCATTAACAGGCGCAATTTTTGCTCAAGACAGAAATATTATAATCAAAATGGAAAAAGCTTTATCTAATACTGCTGGAAACTTTTATATCAACGACAAGCCCACAGGCGCAGTCGTAGGTCAACAGCCTTTTGGCGGAGCACGTGGAAGCGGCACAAACGACAAAGCAGGCAGCAAGCTCAACCTTTACCGTTGGGTAAGCCCACGCACAATCAAAGAAACTTTTGCCCCTGCTGAAAAATACGGTTACTCATTTATGGACGAAAAATAAATCACTTTAGTAGCAAAGACGGCTTATTTATTTAGCCGTCTTTTTTTATTATCGTTTAGTTAATGCATAATTTAAGCTGAAATGCTTGATTTTTTACTTTCTTTTCACATATTAAACAAGAAAAATATATTAAACCTATGCTACAATTAATGAAATAAAACAAAAACGAATAATTTGTCGAAAAGATTGTTTAGCGTTATAATATATGCTAAAATATGGAAACCGATAAAGCAAAGGTGGTTAAAATAAATAATGAAAAAAATAAAAATAGCCGTCGCCTACGTTGAAGCGGGTATGGGACACATTACCAGCGCAAAAGCTGTTTCAGATGCGTTAAAGAAATATTACGGGGACAGAGCCGAAGTTATCGATGTGGATTTTTTTAAATGCACGGACGACCCTGCCATGATAAATATGGAAAATTCTCTTATCTCCGCAGTAAAGATGGCAAGCAAAATGAAAACTTACGGCAACTTCCTTTTTCAGATGATGTCATTAAGCGAAGACACGCAAAAACTGCTGAAATATTTTTATCTCAACACAGCCCCCACTGTACGCAAAAAATCTATGGAGCTAATCGAAGACTTAAATGCGGATGTTTTGGTCAATACGCACTATTTACCCGCACACTTTGCCGAAGAACTACGTGCGAAAAAGAAAAATCTCAAACTCAAAACGGTCGTATACAATCCCGACAACAACGTTCACGGGTGGTGGGACAACCGCTGCGATATTCTTATCAATAACAATCCGTTCGCCACGCAAGAAGCTGTCGACGAACGTGGTTTTAGAAAAAGCAAAGTTTTAACAGTGGATTATTTGGCAAGAAACAGCGTAATAGAAACCAACGGCACAAAAGAAGAGTACCGCCGCAAATACAATTTTAAACCCAACAATTTTACCGTCATTTTGGCGGACGGAGCGTACGCATCGGCAAATATGAAAAGCTACACTTTGGAACTACTTAAAAGCAATCTTCCTTTGACGGTCATCGCCGTTGCGGGAAAAAATAAATCGATACTCGAATATTTTCAAAAAATGACAGGCAAACTGCCGAAAAATATCGACCTAAGACCCATTGGCTTTACCAACGACATTTGCGAGTATTACAAAGCAAGCGACATTTTTGTGACCAAGGCTGGTCCTAACGCAATACTTGACAGTATGTTTATGCACACTCCCGTCATAATCAACTACTGGGCGACGCCAATAGAAGAATACACCAAAAATCTTTTTGTGGATTATTACGGCTGTGGCGAAGTCATTCGTGACAAAGAAGACTTCAAATATCGCATCGAGCAGTTCGTCAAACATCCCTCGCTTATCAATCCTTATATTGAAAATACGATGGTTTTTGACAAAACAAAAAACGGCGGCAAGCAAATCGCTGACGCAATAATAAATATTTTTGATAACATAAATCCCGCTTGAAAAAGCGGGATTTTTTTATAGTTTATTAAAGGCTATTAAAATTTTGTGATAAAATCCGACAATGCCTTTTTCTTTGAATGCTTTGTCTTTTTTAAATATTTTTTTGTCCGCTCTGCTTTTTTTGTAGTTTGTGATTTCGTCTATATATTTTTTGTTTGTTTCGCTAAGCATTTCATAGTAACACGCCTTGTATTTTTGCGCTTCCGTTAAACGCAGATTTTTACTTTCTTTTTCAAAAAACAGTTTTAGATTTTTTTTCAAGGCTGTAAAGCCCGATTTGAAAAAACCGTATACGTTTGTGCCGTGCTGACGGTAATCTATATGCGGAATTTCGTCAAAAACGACGTTTCCTATCCCAGCCGAAATCTGATACATTGTCCAGTCGTGGCAATAAAGAGGTTGGTCATAAGTTGAATACAGCCGTCTTAACTCTTCGTTAAAAACCATTGTGCAGCCGTATACCCAGTTTTGCATAAGGCTTGACGCAAATACTCGCTCGGGTGGCGGCGGTGTATAACCTTTGTGCGTTGAAGCGTGAGTCTGCACCAAATTTTCGTCAACCACCTTTAATGCGGAATAATATAAATTAGGTTTATTATTATCTAAAACA
>DAOPIV010000088.1:0-3081 GCA_035399325.1 Clostridia bacterium
TATTTGCCAACGATGACGTCGACCGAAAAACCATCAAAAAGCAAACAAAAAAACTAATCAATAATATGGGCTTCCGAAGCAACGAGCTACTCTGTCGTCAGCTTGACGGGTTTCTAAATAGCAATTTATCAATGCGGCAAAACGAAAGCTTTTTTGCGCGCGGAATTTCATCCGGAACGCTCTCGGCTGTTTTTCCCTTCGTGTTTGTATCTACTATCGAGCCCGGCGGTTTTTCACTTGGTCATAATGCGCAGCCGGTATTCGTAAATTTTTGGAAGCGCAGCGACGAATATGTAAACAGTAATATGATGGTTATAGGCAAAACGGGAAGCGGTAAAAGTTATTTTTGCAAGTCTATGCTTACTAATTTATTTGCCGATGATGCAAAGCTCTTTGTTCTTGACCCCGAAAACGAATACGGAAATTTCGCTCGAAATCTCGGCGGGCGCGTTATCGATGCCGGCAGCGCAAAGGAAGGCAGACTCAACCCGTTGCAGATTATGACGCTACTAGATGATGACGGCAAAGGCAAGGTTGCTGGACGGGCGAGCTATTACACCCATCTGCAGTTCCTCGAGCAGTTCTTTCGTTTAACCTTGGATGGCATTACCCCTGACAGCTTAGAAATTTTAAATAACCAGGTTATAAAAATGTACAGCGAAAAAGGCATAAACGAAAATTCCGATTTTGATAAACTAACTCCTGAAGATTATCCGACTTTTGACGATCTTTACAAGATTGCAAACGCCGATATGGAGCAAGAACAAAATATTCTACAAAAAAACAGTTTGCAAAAAATTGAGAGTTATCTCAAAAAATTTGGCTCGGGTGGCCGCAACAGTCACCTTTGGAACGGAGCAAGCTCTTTAAAGACAGATGACACTGTTACGGTATTTAATTTCCAAACTTTGCTGGCGAATAAGAATAATACTACCGCAAACGCTCAAATGCTTTTGATCTTGAAATATCTTGATAACGAAATTATACGTATTCGGGATTATAACGAAGCGCACGGCACAAATTTAAGGGTCGTAGTGGCAATCGATGAAGCGCACGTTTTTATAGACCCAAAATACCCGGTTGCTTTGGACTTTATGCAGCAGCTTGCAAAACGCATAAGAAAATATAACGGTATGCTTATTGTTATAACGCAAAATATCAAGGACTTCACAGGTAGTGAAGAGATAGCCCGAAAAGCGGGCGCGGTAATAAATGCGTGTCAGTATTCCTTTATCCTGGCGCTGGCGCCGCAAGATATGACTGACCTAGTCGAGCTGTATCGGAACGCGGGAGAAATCAACGAGATAGAGCAATTCGATATAGTAAATAACACTCGCGGCAAAGCGTTTTTTATACATAGCCAAACAGCGCGAACGAATATATCCGTTGTTACCGCAAAAGAGCTTAGACAGTTTTTTGAAGCATTTTCAGATGAAGTAAATGAAAATATTGAATAAATAAAAAAAAAGTTGCACAAATTCTTGACAAAAATTCAAAATGCAATATACTAGTGCTGTTAATAATATTTTTAAGTGAAGAGTATAAAAATTGTTAATAAATTTTTAATAAATTGTTAATAAAGAGTTAAAAAAAAGTTAATAAATTTTACAAAAACATGTTGACAAAACTAAATATTGGAATATAATGATGGTGTAGGGAAAACTTACCACTGATGCGACAGTGTAATAATTCGCACCGTTAATACGGTATGACTGATTACCCCCACCTAAGTAAGGTGGGGGTAATTTTATTTTTTTGAAGGAGAAAAAATGTCAATCGAATATTTAAAAATTAATGTTTATAATTTACTTGATAAGACACTTAATAGTCAGTTTGATAGAAAACAAAAGAGACCATATTTCTGCATAACTGGTCTTACCTATAAGGGACAATCAATTTCGGTAATGGTTCCTTATCAAGCCAATATAAATAAATTTTTTCAAAAAGAGCCTGAGTATATTGTCCAAACCCCGTTGACACTACATACAAAACCAGGAAACATTGCGGGTTGGCATATCATAAAGATAATTCCAAGTTATAGAACACTTGTTTATACTTCAAGAGCATCTGGCGATGTTATAGAAGCGGAAAAGATCGCCAAACAGCAATATTCTAAAATGCAAACATCAGCGCAAAAATTATTAAATTTTTATGAATGTGGTAAATATCCTTTTGGTTCCAACGAATTTGATAAAGCTTTGCAAGAAATGGACAAGATATTTCAAAAACAGCAATCTCCCAGGTCTGTTCCGCATCAACCTTCTCATATATCGATGCCAACAATCTTTGATGTGGTAGTCTTAGATTCATCGCAAACACAACAAGAAAAAGGTGTTGTAATGCAGGTAGACGAAAAGACTCAAGCCATTGCTGTTTGTCTAGCTGAAACGCTTACAAACCCAAAAAAGAAAAAATTGTTGATAAAAAACGGTAAGTTGCGGCTCGCCCCTTTAAGCAAAGCTCTTTCTCTTAAATCTTATGAATTAGATAAATCTATTATTTATGACTTTGATAAGCTTAAGCGCCCTATTAACGAAGGAGAAACCCAAGAGCTGAGCAAAATTCTTACGAAATACATAAAACGCAATGACCGTATACTTAGAATAGCCAAGCCGTTTGCTCTGAATAAAGAGAAAGACCGGGAACAAGAACTTAACGAATAAAACGGGTTGACAAAACTAAATAAAAGCATATAATCAAAATGTAAGCAATAGCTTATCGCTGATATGACAGCGTAATATTCGTGCCGTTTATACGGTTTTGAGAAGCCCTCACCTTCAGTGAGGGTAATTTTTATTTACAGAAAATTTCTATGTTTCAAATGCTTATCTATAAAACTAAGGTCAATAAATATTTGACAAAAGCCAATTTTTTAATATACTAATGGTGCAGAGCAAAACTTACCGTACAAGTAACTGCCCATGAGCAAGAGAAAGATTATCAAGTTTTCGTAATCAAAAGTCTCATACCGTCATAGGTAAGGAGACTTTTTTTCTTGCAAAGAAAAAAGAAAAATTGTGGTGTCAGTGGTGTCAGTGGTGTCAGTGGTGTCAGTGGTGTCAGTGGTGTCAGTGGTGTCAG
>DAOPIV010000088.1:3181-4502 GCA_035399325.1 Clostridia bacterium
TGGTGTCACATAGCAAGGCGATTGCTCGCCTTTCGGAAAGTAAATTGTTTTTCTTTCCTTATTTGCCGTTTTAAGACCGTCAAATAGGGCTATATGCCGAGTAACAGCTATTTGATATAATTTCTAAAGGGTTAATTTTACAGGATGTCAGAGCAAAAATTCTATTTTTTATTTTTTATTCAATAAAATTTATATAACTATTTTGAAAACACAGAAAAAATCAAATTACAAAGGAGCTATTTTTTATGCAAAATTCAACAAAAAAAGATTTGCGATTTTACTTTTCGGAATTTATGAAAGATAATTATTTAAAAAATTTGAGTCCGGATACTATCGACAATTACGATTATTATTGCACAAGATTTTTAGATTTTTTAGATACAAAAGACATAATATTTTACAATCAAATAACTAACGAAGTAATAAGTGAATATGTTTATAAATCACGTAGAACTACAAACCCAATAAGTACTAATACCGCATTAAAATCGGTACGACGATTTTGCAATTTTATAGCGGAAAGTCGGAATTTTCGCAAGATTAAAATTACTTTGTTAAAAGAGCCAGAAGTAATGAAGAAGACTTTTTCTAAATACGAGGTATCAAAGATTTTTCATTATACCAATCCGTGTTTGCCTATGAGCATAGCCGCAGTTTTTATGCTGGGTACTGGTGTTCGCAGTCGAACGATGAGGGGGATACAAGTTTACGACTTAGACTTTGGTAATAAAATTGTTACATGCAGACAAACGAAAAACGGTAAAATTCTCATTTTGCCGCTTACAGATTTTTTGGTGGAAACCCTACTGAAATACATAGATTACAACAAGCTTGAACTTGACGATTACTTAATATTCAATAAATTTAGAAACCCGTATTCAAAAACTGGATTTTATTCTACGATGGGAAGATATTTAAAACAAATTGGAATAAACAAAACCGGAATTCACATTTTTAGACATACATTTGCAAAAAATATGATATTAAACCACAGTGATGCGTTTACGCTGCAAAGATGGCTAGGACATGCGAAACTTGATGAAACAAAAAAATATGTAGCACTTTTTTCAGAAGACCTTATGCTTAACATTGACGAATATAATCCAGCGTCAAAGAAAAATATAGCTAAATCGGAGTATAAAATTAACTAGAAATTATAATTTTGCAAAAACTATTGCATTTTTTAAAAAAATTTGCTAAAATATGGTCGTTAAATTCAGAAGTAAACACAAAAATATAAAATATTTCTTTGGGGCAGGGTGAAACTCCCTACCGATAGTACAGTCTATGAACAGCCTTGATAATAGGTTGCCGAACGGGT
>DAOPIV010000089.1:0-4454 GCA_035399325.1 Clostridia bacterium
ACAACGGTATTCATCCGCCGACGATGTATTTCCCGCTTATCGTTCACGAAGCGTTGATGTTCGAGCCTACAGAGACCGAGTCTATCGAAACGCTTGACCATGCATGCGAAGTTATGTTTAAAATCAAAAAGCAAGCGGAAGAAAACGGAGCGGAATTGCACAACTGTCCCGTTACGACTATTGTCGGCAGAGCGGACGAAGTAAACGCAGCACGTAACCCAATACTTAAATATGAACGAAGTTAAATTTTAGATCTAAAAAAATAATTTAAATACCGTACAATATTTGTACGGTATTTTTTTATCAAAATTTATTTTTTTAAGGTAGATGCCATTTATGAAAAAAGAAATATTTGAGTCTATGCGACAATTTTATACAAAATTTCTTAAACCCAAGATGTTCTTAAAGTCGGGGGGTAAGTAATATCGTAATAGTATGTATGAGCGTAAAGTAATGCTAATTAAACAGCTTGATAAAAGCTATTCAATAAAAAATAAAACGCTTGGCGGAGTCGCAACATTTTTGTGCAACGGCAAAACGGTAAAGGTCGATTTGAATCTTGTAAACGTTGACAAAAGAAAAGCTGAAAACTGGTCTGTTGTTGTTGATTTTGGCGGAGCGGGTTTTGTTTATCCTTTTTGTCGGGAAAAAGAACTTCCTTTTGCCTCGATTTCGCAGATAAGTTTGATTTTGACAGCGGACGGCGTTGCTGCCGCTTTTGCAGACAGTCTTGGGAAACTGAATTTAGAACTTGCTCAAAAATTTTCTGTTAATAGTGACACACAAGAAAAATCAATGAATATTGATAGCGCAAAAAATGATAAAAGAATTGAAGGTGAAAGAATTTTTGAAAAGAAAGAAAAATTGACAAGTAAAACAAACGAGAACGAAAAATCTACCGAATACGAAAAGTTTATACTTTCTTCCGATAATTATTATTTGACCGACGACGAAACTGAATATGATGATACAAGAAAAAAATCCGAAGGCGTTTTTGATGCAAATGTCTTCAGTTGGAAAACAAACGGAGTTGAAAAAAAATCGGGAATGGACACAAAAAATTTCGCCCGCAAAGCGGTGGGAAAATATGCGGATGTTTTCGAGGAAAATGCTGGAAAGACTGATTTTTATTCTAATGTAAAAAAAGAAATATCGACGATTTTCGACAGTTTTCCCGTGTGTTTGGATTTGACGGAAAAAATAAGAAATTCAGTATGGACAAAAATCGACGGCAAAAACGGTAAATATTTTGCTCTCGGATTGGTTTTGGCAGAAGGCATGCCAAAATATATTTGTTACGCCCTGCCTGCAAAGAAAGGGATGTTTTCGGAAAAATCCGAATATTTAGAAATCGGACGTGGTTATCGTATTATAACCCAGGATGCTGATACGGGGCTTGTGTGCGAAAAAGTTGACTTTTTATCTCTTACATAATTTTAATCGATTATTTAATATAGAAATACTCATTTTATTCAATTTCGTTTGTACAATATCATCCACTCATTTTTTTGGCTGTCGTTTCAAAACAAGATAAAATAAACGACAACGGTCAATTTTTTTGGGTAATAAGCCTTGCAAATATCGCCAAACTAATATATAATGATGTTTACTGAAAAGAGTTTATCCAAGGAGTTTATTTATGGCAAAAAAATTTGCGTTGGTAGTCGTTTTATTACTTGTGGCGATTTTTGTTTTCGCCGGTTGCGCTACCGAAGACTATACAGCCGTTCCGCTTGAAGGCAACACCAGCGGACAAGTTTACAGCAACGGCGGACTAGCCGTCATTAAGGGCGATTATTTGTATTACGTTAACGGATGCCCATCTTCCAACGGCGTTGAAAACACTTACGGAAAAGTCGAAATCGGCGCGGTCGTAAGAATTTCGTTATTCAATATGAATCAAGCTATGATTTCCGCAAATCCCGAAGACGTTATCGAAGCGAATGCGGAAATTGTTGTTCCAAAAATTATATATTCGGAAAACGTTACACAAAAATTTCTTAACGGTATCCATATATTTGGAGACAGATTATATTACACAACGCCTGACACAACCATTGACCGCGAAGGCGCGGCACAATACACAAGACTGGCGATAAAAAGCTGTAATCTCGACGGCACCGACACAATGCACCACTATATTTTTGACGAATCCGATTATACGGTTGCGTTTGCTGAAATAAACGGCGTTCCTTACGCTTGCTTTGTTCAAAACGCCAATCTTTATTTATTAGATTTAACAAAAGAAAACGTAACGCCGCAATTAGTAAAAGAAAATGTAAGCTCGGTTATGTATGGAGAAGGTATAGCTTTCTTTATTAACGATACCGATATTTGTTCTTATACTTTCGGCGGAGAAGTAAAGGTAGTAATGGAAAATCCGACAGTAGACGGAGAACCTGTCACCGATACGACTTTTGCGCTTATGAACGTTCAAGACCAAACTTTATATTACTCGGCTTCCGCGTTAATAAATTTTGGTTTTTACAAAGTTACGGTTAACGGCGACTCGCAAAAACTTTCAAATCTCAATCCGACTTCATATTCAAGCTACACTATGATGGGTTGGAATGACAAATTTGTTATGATAAAAGCTACGGACATCAAACTTTACGATCCTATCGCAAAAACAAGTCCCGAAGATATCAAAATCGAATCTTCCTCGGTCACGTTTGTGGGTATTCAAGACGGTTATATCATTTATACTGTACCCGATGCAGATGACGCTGCCGTTACTGTCACAAAAATGGCTTATTACGACGGCTCAAAAGCGGTCATTACCGTTACAAGCACAAAAACCATTTCAAACTGGACAACAATCGACATTTGCGGCAACGGCGAAGACAATTACGTATTCTTTATTAACAGCGTAACGGATCTGCGCGGATTTTCTATCCTTGCGGTAGATATCGACGAACACGCTCACGAAGACAAAATCGTTACAAAAGGCTACGTTCCCGCTGCATAAAACCAATAAATTTTAACCATACAAAAGAAAAACGGCGAATTCCGCCGTTTTTTGCTTTTTAATAGCGGTAATGAGAAAAATTTTGGTTTTGTGAAAAAATTGTGAAAATTTTGTGAAAAAGGTCTTTACAAATTGAATATTATATGTTAGACTATGTTCGGTAAAAAATATGCTTTTACAAGGGGCAAAACACCTACATACCGCATCACAGCTTACTTTTTTAAAATTTTTAATCAAAAATCCTTGTAAATAAACCGCTTATTTGGTACAATATTTTTTACTCGATATTAAATTTTTCTTTCAAATAACCGAAAGAAAGTGTTTTTTATCTCTATTATTATTGATAGTTCGACCCCAAAAGGTCTTGCTATAAAAAAAGAAAATCTTTTAAAAGGAGAGAAAATAATGAAAAAACAAACCTGGTTAGTTTTATTGCTCGTTCTTGCTATGGTAATGACTGCTGGTCTGTTGCAAGCATGCACACCTGAAGTGCCTGAAACGTTCACAATTACGTTTATGGCTGACGGTATTGTTGTTAGCACACTGACAGTTAATGAAGGCGAAGCAGTAACTTTCCCCGCTGTACCCGCTAAAGAAGGATACACCGGCGTTTGGAATCCCACCAGCATTGCAGCTGCTTCCGCTGATGCTACAGTAAACGCTGTTTATACTGCTATTGCTGCTACAACTTACGATGTAACATTCGTAGCTGACGGCACAACAGTTTCAACACTTACTGTTGAAGAAGGCGAAGCTGTTGCTGCTTCTGCATTCCCCACTGTACCCGCTAAAGAAGGATACGTAGGTGTTTGGAATGTTACAAGCATTGCTGCTGTTACTGCAAACACAACAGTAACCGCTGTTTACACAAAGATTCACACGATCACTTTCGTCGCTGACGGAACTGTTCTTGATACGATCGAAGTATTAGACGGCGAAGCTGTTCCCGCTTTCCCTGCTGTTCCTGCTAAAACAGGTTACACAGGCGTTTGGAATCCTACCGCTATTGACGAACTCACAGGCGACGTGACTGTTACTGCTGTTTACACAGCTATCAATTTCGTAACCTTGGCGTTTGACACAGACGGTGGCGACGAAATGGAAGCTGTTCAACTTGAGCTTGGCGCTGTTCCCGGCACACCCGCTACTCCCGTTAAAGCTGGTTACACATTTGACGGATGGTATGCTGACGCTGCTTTGAACAACCTTTACAACTTTGGCACAGCTTTGACAGCTGACACCACAGTTTATGCTTCTTGGACAATCAATGAATACACAGTTACTATTCCTACTGCATATCAAAACACAATTAACTATGTAGCGTTTAGTGACCTTGACGTTACAGGTGCTACAAACTATATGTTCTACACCACAGACGGTGGAGCTACATACGAATGTATAGCTAGCGGCGACACTGTTCCTTACGGTGCGAAAGTTTACTTCAAAGTTGCAACTGACGCTGTTGGAACGGCTGCAAATAAAACAG
>DAOPIV010000090.1:0-4335 GCA_035399325.1 Clostridia bacterium
CTAACGATAACGCCAAAAACGCAAGAAGAATATGATAGTATTTACGCTGACGAAAAAGCGATTACATTGACAATAACTGCAATACTGCGAGTAAATGAAGACGCAACAAGCGATTTTTACGAAACAGGTATCGTATACACGCAAAAACTTTCCGACAGACTCCGTGAAACGGAAACCGAAGGGGCTTTGGTTAGTTTGCTCTATAGCAGCGATATAGTAATGTTAAACAACGGCTCTTATCCTACCGTGGCAAGCAAAAACGGAACGGAAAGTTTTGACTTTGGCACATCAGTTTTGCGTACAAACGAAACTTGGGACAATGTTGAAAGATTGCTTGGGGCTGACGGTATGCCAAGATCCATATCGTTTTATGCACGTGATTTTGAAGCAAAAACCGAAATAATAGAAATTTTGTCTGCATACAACGAAGGACTTAATGAAGAAGACCAAATTCGTTTTTCCGATACAACTTCTCTTATCACTTCCTCAATGGGTACGGTGGTAGACGCTATTTCCACTGTTTTAATCGTATTTGCGGCTATATCTTTGGTTGTGTCGTCAATTATGATAGGAATAATAACTTATGTATCTGTAGTGGAGCGTACCCGTGAAATAGGCGTATTAAGGGCTCTGGGCGCGCGCAAAAAAGATATTTCAAATGTGTTTATAGCGGAAACATTTATTATTGGGCTTATGGCTGGCATTTTTGGTGTTAGCGTGTCCTATTTGCTAACTTTTGTTATAAATCTCATTGTAACTAGACTATTCCCAGTTTTGAGCAATTTGGCGCAACTGAGTTTTTTAACTCACGCATTACCGCTTGTAATAATCAGTTTCTTATTAACTATGCTTGCAGGCATAATTCCCGCACGTATAGCAGCGAAAAAAGATCCCGTAATCGCTTTAAGAACGGAATAGTTTTTCATAAAAACAACAACAAAAGACCGATTTTATTCGGTCTTTTGTTATAGTCAAAAATCATTTTTATGGACAATTTGCTGTTTTTAGTGATATAATTTATCTAACCACCGTAACAGGGAAGGAGAAAGAGTGTGGATATTAAAGCTTTTTACAGTCTGACCTACGGCGTTTATATTGTCTCTTCTTTGGACGACAAAAGACCAGTCGGCTGTGTGGCAAACAGCGTGATGCAAATCACTGCCGAACCGCCCTTGATTGCAGTAAGCATAAATCACGAAAATTTTACAAATTCGTGCATCGAAAAAACAAAAAGGTTTTGCATTACAGTATTGGGAGAAAATATAAACCCGCTCGTAATAGGCATTTTCGGGTTTCGTTCAAGCAAAGATTTTGACAAATTTAGAACGGTAAAATATGAGCTGAAACAAAATTTACCCGTTGTTTCGGAGGGATGTTCGTATTTTGTATGCGAACTTGTTTCAAAAGCCGAAACGGAAACGCACACGGTGTTTATTGGCAAAGTGATTGACGCCGAAATGCTTTCTTCTGACACGCCTATGACATATTCTTATTATCAAAGAGTAATAAAAGCAAAAACGCCAAAAAACGCACCGACATATATAAAAGAACAAAAATAAAGGAAAAAAATATGGGTAAAAAAATTTCAAGCAAAGTAACGTGGGTAGGCAAAACCGACTGGGAACTGAAAAAATTTCACGGAGACGAATTTTCCACGCACAGAGGCTCGTCTTACAATTCGTATTTAATCGTAGATAAAAAGATTGCGCTTGTCGATACCGTTTGGATGCCTTATGACAAAGAGTTTGTGGCTAAACTCAAAAAAGAAATTGACCTTAATAAAATTGATTACATCATTGCAAATCACGGCGAAGTTGACCACAGCGGTGCGTTGCCCGCTTTGATGAGCGAAATTCCCGATACGCCTATTTATTGCACGGCAAACGCTGTAAAATCAATCAAAGGACAGTACCACAAAGACTGGAATTTTGTAACGGTAAAAACAGGGGACAAACTTAGTCTTGGCGATACCGAACTTACTTTTATCGAAGCGCCGATGCTGCACTGGCCCGACACTATGTTTTGCTATCTAAGCGGTGAAAATATTTTGTTCAGCAACGACGGTTTTGGCCAGCATTTTGCATCCGAGTCGCTGTTTAGCGATACTGTTGACCAAAGTCAGCTATTTGAAGAAGCATTGAAATATTACGCTAATATTTTGACTCCGTTTAGCGTAATGGTGACAAAAAAAATCAAAGAAATTATGCAACTAAATTTGCCTATCAATATGATATGCCCCAGTCACGGATTGATTTGGAGAGAAAACCCCGTTGAAATAGTAAAAAAATATTTGTCGTGGGCTGACGGATACAAAGAAAACCAAATAACGATAGTTTACGATACGATGTGGAATGCAACACGTGTAATGGCGGAAGCTATCGCTTGCGGTATTTGGCAAGCGGACAAAAATGTAACGGTAAAACTTTTAAATTCGTCAAAAATCGACAAAACGGACATAATAACGGAAGTTTTCCGCTCAAAAGCTATTCTCGTGGGTTCACCTACCGTCAACAACGGTTATTTGTATTCGACTGCGGGAATACTGGAACTTATTCGTGGAATGAAAATGAAAAATAAATATGCGGCGGCTTTCGGCAGTTATGGCTGGAGCGGAGAATCGGTAAAAATGATAACCGAAGAACTGACAAAAGCAGGCTTTAATATAGTCGACGAAGGTTTTAAGACAACGTGGAATCCCGATATTGATATACTTGAAAAATTGCGTGAATACGGTAAAAATTTTGCGGCAAAACTGCCCGAATAAATAAAAGGAGAAAAAAGATGAAACAATACAAATGTTTGATTTGCGGTTATATTTATGACGAAACGCAAGGCGACCCCGACAGCGGAATAGCAGCGGGAACAAAATGGGAAGACATCCCCGAAGATTGGGTTTGCCCTCTTTGCGGAGCGGGTAAAGACCAGTTTGAAGAAATTTAAAAAACAAAAATACATAATTTTTGTTTCCACTTACAAAACTTTGTATTTTTAAAAAATGAAAAACCGTGTTAAGTTTTTAACACGGTTTTATCTATATTTTTTTATGAATCTTTTTGCCGCCGATTTTGTTCTCGCTTCGTATTGCAAGATATTTATTTTAGCCAAAAATACACCGTATTTTTAATGACAATTTTATTTATTTTCTCTGTGTTCAAGGCTTTTTTGAATAAAAGATTTGAACAGCGGATGAGCTTTGTCGGGACGAGATAAAAATTCGGGGTGGAACTGCACGCCTACATAAAACGGATGATTGCTTATTTCCACGGCTTCCACGAGTTTGCCGTCGGGGCTTGTGCCGCTTATTACTAGATCGTTTTTCGTCATTATTTCCCGATAGTTATTGTTAAATTCGTATCTGTGGCGGTGACGCTCGGATATTTCCTTTTTGCCGTAAACGTTGTGCAAAACGGTATTAGGCTGGATTTCGCAAGGGTATGCCCCAAGACGCATTGTGCCGCCCTTGTCTTGTTTTGAATTTTGGTCGGGCATAAGGTCTATGACTTTGTTTTGAGTGCTTTTACTAAATTCCGCCGAGTCGGCGTCAGGTAGTCCGCAGACATTGCGAGCGTATTCTATCACCGCAATTTGCATACCAAGACATATTCCAAAATACGGAATGTTGTGCGTACGGGCGTAATTCGCCGCTACAATTTTGCCTAGTATGCCTCTGTCTCCAAAACCGCCCGGAACGATTATACCGTCAGCGTGTCCCAAGATGTTTTCAGCGTTTTCATATGTCAAACTTTCCGATTCTATCCAGTTTATGTTTACTTTTGCCCCTTTTTCATATCCGCCGTGCCGTAATGCTTCTGATACCGATAAATAAGCGTCACGCATCTTTACATATTTTCCGACAAGCGCAATATTAACTGGCTTGACAGCGTTTTCTATGCGGTTTAACATTTCTTTCCAAGGGGTAAGATTGATAGGTTTTGTTTTTATGTGAAGCTCTCTGCATACGATTTCTGACAAGTTTTGATTTTCCAGCATTATGGGCGCTGAATAAATAGTGGGAACGGTAAGGCTGTCGATAACGCAGTCGGGTTTGACGTCGCAAAACAAACTGATTTTTTTGCGTGTGCTGTCGTCAAGCGGAAAATCGCAACGGGTAATAATGATGTCGGGTGAAATACCCATACTTCTAAGCTCTTTTACGCTGTGCTGTGTGGGTTTTGATTTTTGTTCGCCGCTGCTGGCAATAAGAGGAACAAGAGTAACATGTATATAAAGACAGTTTTCACGCCCAACGTCGCCCGATATCTGGCGTATCGCTTCCAAAAACGGCTGACTTTCGATGTCGCCTATCGTGCCGCCGATTTCCGTCATAACGACGTC
>DAOPIV010000091.1:0-4281 GCA_035399325.1 Clostridia bacterium
CATTTCTTTTAACGGGCGTATGACGGAGTTGTGTTCCCATATTGTTGTTATTACATTTCCTTTTGCTTTGTTTCCGCCAATGATGGCAGTATTTAGCGCAGCGGTGCAGCTAGCACAAAAAATAACTCTCTCCGTTTCGCAGCCGACGAGCTGACCGACTTTTTTGCGAGTGTTAAATACGCCTGAAGCAGCTTTTTTGCCGCTTGTACCACGGTTTGAGTTGAAGGATGCTTGTAGACTTGCGTTTACAGCGTCTATTACTTCTTTGGGTTTAAAATAGGTTGTCGCAGCATTGTCAAAATAAATCATATAATAAATATATTAGTGCCGAAAGCGTGGAATACATACAAAAACTAATTTGAGGTGGATTTTTATGGCTGCTATTATTGCGGCATACAGGTCGAGAACCATAACAATGCAAGTTTACACCGCCTTAACGGAGCAGGGAATTTACTGCTCGCTTATTTCCACGCCCCAAGAAGCTGGGGTCGGATGCGGGCTTTCGGTAAAATTTGACGAGGGTAATTTTGGACGGGTATCGGGTATTTCCCGTTATCCTACATTTGCGGGATTTTTCCGTGTTCTTAACTCCAACGGAAGAAGAATAGTTACTCGTGTGTGACTTGCTAAAAACGGCTTAATATGGTAAAATTTAAAAATGAAAGAAAAAGTGGCGTCGATAATAAAAATACTTTCGACACAGTTTCCGCACCCCAAAAGCGAGCTTGAGTTTAAAAATGTTTTCGAGTTGCTGGTTGCGGTGATTTTGTCGGCACAATGTACAGATAAAAGAGTAAATGAAATTACCAAAACACTTTTTACCGTAGCGGATACGCCCGAGAGAATGCAAAATATTCCAATTCCAAAATTGGAGGAACTGATACATTCCGCAGGTTTTTTTAAAAACAAGGCGAAATTTCTTCATAATATGTCGGCTGACTTGGTAAACAGATTCGGGGGCAAAGTGCCTGGCGATATTGAGTCTTTGCGTTCTCTAGATGGCGTAGGGCAAAAAACCGCCAATGTAGTTTATGCTGTCGGTTTTAATGGACAAGCCATAGCGGTTGATACGCATGTTTTTAGGGTTTCAAAAAGACTTGGCATAGCCTGCGCAAACACGCCCGAGAAAGTTGAAGAACAGCTAAAAAAAGAAGTAGACAAAGATTTATGGACGGACACGCATCATTATTTACTGTTGCATGGTCGATACGTATGCAAAGCACGCAAACCCGAGTGCGAAAACTGCGCAGTCCAAAAATATTGCGATTATTATAGAAATATTATTTCAAAAAATGAGAAATAACAAAAATATTAAATCTTTTAGAAAAATTTGATTGTGAAATGATTTGGTTGTGTTACAATTCTTTTGCCCAAAATAAAAAAATAAAAATAACCGAAAATAGGAATAAATAAAGTATGTATCTCGATAAAGTAAGTATTTTCATAAAAGGCGGTGACGGCGGTAATGGCGCAGTGTCTTTTCATACCGAAAAATTTGTGCCAAACGGCGGACCTGACGGCGGTGACGGCGGAAAAGGCGGCGACGTTGTTTTTGTTGCGTCGAATTCTGTCAATACGCTTAACGAATTTTATTACAAAAAGCATTTTCGCGCAGGTAACGGTGAAAACGGCGGAGGCAAACGTTGTTACGGGAAACAAGGCGAAGATATAGTTGTCTATGTACCCGTCGGCACAATAATAAAGGACGCCGAAACCGACAGAATAATCGCCGATATGTTTCGTGACGGCGAGAGAGCAATTGTATTGCACGGCGGAAAGGGCGGAAGGGGCAACGTACATTTTGCCAATTCACGCAGACAAGCTCCGCATTTTGCCCAAGACGGGATAAAATGCCCCGAAAGACAAATCACGCTGGAAATCAAAACAATAGCCGACGTCGGCGTTATCGGTTTTCCGAATGTGGGCAAATCCACACTATTATCCGTAATTTCGCAGGCTAAGCCAAAAATAGCAAATTATCATTTCACCACTCTTACGCCAAATCTTGGGGTAGTCACTCACAAAGAACATACTTTTGTGGTTGCGGATATTCCCGGTCTTATAGAAGGTGCGGCGGAAGGAGCCGGACTGGGGCACAGTTTTTTACGACATATAGAACGGAACAGAATTCTTACGCACGTTGTCGATATTTCGGGTAGCGAAAACCGTGATCCGATAAAGGATTTTGAGTTAATAAATAAAGAACTATTATGTTACAGCAAGGTAATGGCGAAACTGCCGCAAATAGTGGTGGCCAACAAAATGGATATGCCAAATGCGGAAGAAAATCTCGTCAAATTTAAAGCTAAATACGGCAAAAAATATAAAATAATTCCGATGACAACCGTTATTCACGAAGGCGTAAACGATTTATTAGATGCTTTGATAATGGAGCTTGACAAATTGCCGTCGCTTGAAAGAACGCAATTTGAGCCGTTTGTTTACGAAGAAAAAGACAATCTCAGCTTCAAGGTCGTTAAGCACGAACCGACCGTATATGAAGTTGTCGGCGGTATTGTGGAAGACCTTGCGAGAAAAGTATTTTTTGATGATTACGAAAGTTTTCGGTATTTTCAAAATACTCTCAAAAAACAAGGCGTTATAACGGAACTGAAAAAGCAGGGTATGAAAGAAGGCGATACCGTTATTGTCAGCGATTTAGAATTTGAATATGTGGAGTAAATTTTTATGATAACAAGCAAAGAAAGAAGTATTTTAAAAAGTAAATGCAATACCTTAAAACCGTCCGTAAATATCGGTAAAAGCGGTTTGTCATTAAATATAATAACTGAAATTGAAACTGTTTTGTTTCACAATGAAATAGCCAAAATAAACGTTTTAAAAAGCTGTGACGAAAAAGCAACGGATTTGATGAATGCCGTATGTGAAAAGATCGGCAGCGAACCCATTGCAAGTATTGGCAATAAATTTACGGTTTACAAAAGAAGCGACAAAAAAGAAATCGAACATCTGCTTTAAAAACGAATTTAAACGACAAATAAAAAAGTAACAAAAATGCAGTCTAGAAAGAGGACTGCATTTTTTCATTGTACTTTTTGTTGTATTTGCTGTATATTGCCGCAGCAAGCATTAAAGCGGACATCACCAAAGAATATATAGGAAAAAAACTAATGAATGAGATACCCACGAGAGCTATTGAAGAAATAATGTAGTACGGGAATCGTTTTTCATTGAAAGCATAGATAAAAATTTTTCTGTCTTTTTTTACGGAAATTTCGGGCAAATCGGGCAGGGTGTTGTTTTGCTCCAATATTTTGCATAAATCGTCGACTGAAAAAACGGTACAGCGGGTGTTTGAATACTCGCAAAGCGGCTTTACGTCAAAATCTGTTTTACCGTAAATAATAATTTTGTCGGAATTTATTTTTCGGTTTACGGCAAGTATTTCAGAGAAATCCTGTCTAGCAAGCGGTTTGAATTTGAACCATACCCATACAAGAAGTTTTCGTTCAGGTTTTTGTGCGATAAAACCGTTTTCAATAAAATATATTTCGTAATTTTTTGCGCGGAACACATCGGCGACAATCTCTTTGCCGCCATAGAGCGATAAATATAATTCTAGTTTCTCTAAATAATCTTTTCTTTGTTTGGAATAGTATTTTTTCGTTTTAAAGGGTAAAAGTTTATACAAAATAATACAGCTGCACAATGCGATACCGCCCGAACACAGAGCGGAAATCCAAGCGACTTTCACAAAATAATAAAGCCACACAAAAGCGAGTGAAAAAACCGCAAATCCTATTAAAAGTACATTAAAAAACTTTGCCATAATATCTAAGTATTGACTAAATAAAAAAAATCAAACACCTAAAAACGGGTTGAAAGCACTCGCTTTATAGTGTATAATTATGTAGATGAAAATAGGAGTTTTTGGCGGAACTTTTTCACCGCCGCATATTACCCATACGGAAATGGCAGAGCAATCGGTCTTGCAACTCGGTTTGGACAAGCTTTTTGTTTTGCCAAACGGCATTCCGCCACACAAACAATGCGGTGAAAGCAAGACCCATAGACTCAATATGGCAAAACTGGCTTTCGGCAATATTGAAAAAGTGATTATAGACACATACGAAATCGAAAACCAAGGCGATAGTTACACATACAAAACTCTAAATCATTTTCGTGAACTATACCCGACAGACGAGATATATTTAATAATAGGCGGCGACAGCCTTAGGGATTTTGAAACATGGAAGTATCCCGAACAAATCTTGACGACGGCTACTCTTGCTGTTTGTCAGAGAAAAGGAAATGATTTTG
>DAOPIV010000092.1:0-4279 GCA_035399325.1 Clostridia bacterium
CCGCCTGTGTGAATGTCAAAAGTCTTGCCGAGGTATTTTCCGCTCATAACGCTGCACTCTATATGCCAACCCGGGAAACCCTTGCCCCACGGACTGTCCCACTGCATTATGTGGTTTGGTTCGGCTTTTTTCCACAATGCAAAATCTATAGGGTTGCGTTTATTTTCGTTTACTTCCACCCGTGCGCCGTGCATTTGGTCGTCTAAATTTATTCTTGACAGTTTGCCGTAATTGGGAAATTTTTCAACGGAAAAATATATTCCGTCGGGCGTTTCATATGCGTATCCTTTTTCCAATAATATTTCCACCATATTTATCATTTCGGCGATATTGTCGGTAGCTTTGGGCGTTATGGTCGGTCTAATGATATTTAGACTGTCCATATCCTTGAAAAAATGTTTTGTGTAATATTCGGCTATTTCGTAAGGCGATTTATTTTCTTCACGCGCGGACTTGTTCATTTTGTCTTCGCCGTCGTCGGCATCGGAAAGTAAATGTCCCACGTCTGTGATATTCATAATCGACTTTACCTTGTAGCCGTTATATTCCAACACTCTGCGTAAACAATCCATAAAAACATACGCACGCATATTGCCAAAGTGCGCATATTTGTAAACAGTAGGACCGCAAGTGTACATAGACACCGCTCCTTCTTTTATGGACTTAAATTCTTCTTTTTTACGGGTTAGAGTGTTAAAAAGCCTAATCATTTTTATGACCTCGTTTATTATTAATAGCATTTTACTTTTTTTTGCTGTTTTCGTCAAGTTTAATCAATTGTACTTACATAAAAAACTGTTCAATCTAAATAGCCCGCAAATTTAATTGTTAAAAAAGTTTTTATGTGGTAAAATTATTGACAAATATTAAAGTAACAGCAAAAAGTGTTATTGAGGGTGAAAAAATGTTAGACATCAAACGCATCATAGAAAATACCGCCGAAGTCGAAAAAGCATTGAAAAAGCGTGGCGAATATTCTTTGACAAAAATCGTTGAGCTTGACAGAGCAAGACGTAATATCATAGCAAAAGTCGAAACAAAAAAAGCGGAACGCAATATTGTTACGCAAGAAATCGCAAGATTAAAGCGTGAAAAAGCCGACGCCACAAGTCTGATTACCGATATGGGCGCATTGGGCGAGGAAATAAAAAATCTTGACAGCGAGCTAAGTCAGATTGAAGACGAGCTTAATATCTCCTTGGCGTCACTGCCAAATATTCCCGATGACGACCTATTGGCAGGCGGAAAAGAAAACAACGAAGTGCTTGAATATCTTGGCGAAAAACCTTCCTTTGACTTTGATTTTCAAAATCACTATGACCTATGCGTAAAACACGGCTTGATTGATTATGAGCGTGGCGTAAAACTCGGTGGCAACGGCTATTGGCTTTACCGTGGAGTAGGCGCTGAGTTGGAATGGGCTTTACTTAACTATTTTGTGTCCGAGCACCTAAAAGACGGTTACGAATTTATCTTGCCTCCGCATATGCTCAATTACCGTTGTGGATACGGAGCAGGACAGTTTCCAAAATTCGCGGACGAAGTTTATTGGATAAAAGCTGACGAGGGCGAAAACACTCAGTTTATGCTCCCCACCGCTGAGACGGCATTGGTTAATATTTTCTCTAACGAAATTTTGACTGAAAAACAGCTGCCGATGAAACTTTTTGCGTACACTCCTTGTTACCGCAAAGAGGCGGGAAGCTATCGCAGTGAAGAACGTGGAATGATAAGAGGTCACCAGTTTAACAAAGTCGAAATGGTACAGATTGCTCATCCCGACCAAAGTGCGGAAAGTTTTGACGAGCTACTCAAAAAAGCACGTTCTCTTGTGGAAGGACTGGGTTTGCATTACCGATTGTCAAAACTTGCGGCGGGAGACGTTTCCGCTAGTATGGCGAGAACTTATGATATAGAGGTTTGGCTGCCGAGTATGGGTATATATAAGGAAGTTAGTTCGGTTTCCAACAGCAACGATTACCAAGCACGCCGAAACAACACCCGTTTTCGTGATGAGGAGACAGGCAAAACCCGTTTTGTACACACGCTAAACGGTAGCGGTCTTGCCACAAGCCGCATAATCCCCGCTATTGTCGAGCAGTACCAAAACGCCGACGGCAGCATCACGGTGCCCGAAGTTTTGCAAAAATATCTCGGTAAAACCGTAATAAAATAAATTAAAATTTTTTATAAATTAATTTTTTCAAAAGACCGAAAATATCGGTCTTTTTTTATGTGTCATTTTAAAATGTCTTTTATTATCTAACTTTTCAATAATCTGAGTAGGACTAGTCAAGATATGGTGATATAGCAACCGAACTCACAGATACAGAAAAAACAAGAGAATCCGCTTACGAAAAAAACCCAAGACGCTTCTCACAAAAGTTTAAACTCGGCGAATTGATCGAGTTTATTAGAAGCGCTTTAGAGGAACGGGGGTATGAAATACAAAAGTAAAGAATATAGATAAAAAAGACGATTGAGCTAACAATCGTCTTTTTTTTATTTAATCCAAAAAACTTGACTTCTTTATTCGCCATCAATTTTATTTTTATTGTTCTCGTCAGACGTTTGATAAATCGGGGCGGCTTTACGCATTTTGTAAAGCAAGTCACGAAGGAAAAACCACATTATAGCCAATATTTGTAAAGTGCCGCTTATTAAAAAAATAACCCCTATTTTATCAACAGCTATTGAAAATGTTAGATATATAGCTGCCGACAATGACCAAATTATGATAGAACTTACGATGCCCGTCAGCACTCGTTTTGCCCATATTGCGCTAAACACAACAAGCACAATAGACGAAACAGGTATAGCATAAACGAAAGTCATCCATGCATCAGGCACCTCAGTAAACAATGTAAGCGCAACGAACACTATCACTGCCACAAGCCACACGATACCCGTTGATAAAAGTGACACCAAAAGCTTGCCTCGACGTTCAAACGGCATACGTTTTTTGCGCGAGGTGTTTAATAAATCGTTTATACCAACATGATATAAACTTGCTATTTGATACAGGACATACATGTCTGGCAAACCTTCGCCCCGTTCCCATTTTGAAACGGATTTGTCGGAATAATTTAGCGCTTCAGCCACTTGTAGCTGTGTCATATCGGCAAGATTTCGATAAAATACCAAATTCCCCGCAACAGTAGCTTTAAAATCTTTTTCGCTTATTTTTTCTTTCATGGTTGAGATTATATTACAAATTTTGTTTTATGTCAATACTCATATATGCCTCTCTACTCAAAGTAGACCTAAAAATCGATTACTCTACTTATTTCGACAAATGAATATACAGAGATATATTATTTGTAGGAGTAAATATGGGTTTAATAGGTTGAAAAAACACATAAGTTTTGATAAGTTAAATACAAACATTAAAAAAGGAGATATTTTATTTATGAGTTACAAAATCGTTACGGATTCCTGTGCAAATTTGCCCGACAATATTTACGACGATCTTGATATTCAAGTCATTGGTATGGAATTCATAATCGATGGTGAACCCCATCTCAGTTATGTTAAAGGCAGAGACAACAATTTACAAAAATATTACCAGATGTTAAGAGAAGGCACGGTCATTACAACCACATGCATAAACAAAGAAACATTTTACAACTTTTTTGAAACAATCCTAAAAAAGGACGAAGACATTTTGTATCTTGGATTTTCATCAGGATTATCGCTCAGTTATGGAAACTGTCTTGTGGCAGCGGATGAATTGAGAGCAAAATACCCCAATCGCAAAATTTTAACAATTGATACGCTTGCCGCAAGTATGGGACAAGGCTTGATTGTTTATAACGCTTCTATGTTAAAAAAAGATGGAAAATTAATTGAGGAAGTGCATGACTGGGTAGAAAACAATAAACTTAAAATATGTCACTGGTTTACCGTTGAAGATTTAAAATACCTTTACCGTGGCGGCAGAGTAAGCAAAATGGGATTTATACTGGGCAAAATAACTCAAATAAAACCCGTTATGCACACCGATGACACAGGGCATCTTATACCAGTTCTAAAAGTGATTGGACGTCGTAAGTCTATGGAAGCACTAGCAGAAAAAACGGCAGAGCTCATTGAAAACCCAGAACAACAAACTGTTTTTGTTTCTCATGGTGACAGTTTGGAGGATGCGGAAAAACTCATCGAGCTTGTAAAACAAAAAGTGAAAGTCAAAGACTTTTTGATAAACCAAATAGACCCCGTTGTTGGTTGTCATTCAGGACCGGGTACTTTGGCGATATTCTTCCAAGCAAAGCATAGATAA
>DAOPIV010000093.1:0-4277 GCA_035399325.1 Clostridia bacterium
TTGAAAAAAACTTTTAAATTTCGTGAAATCATTCCGATCATTGTCTTATCTCCTTACCCGTAATGTTTATAAACACATCGTCCATTGTGCCTTTAAGCACTTCAAAACTTGTGATTTCGTCTTTAAATTTCTCAAAAATCGGTATCGAACCCAAAGTATTAGGAATGTCCACAGTGATTACATCCACATTAACTTTAAATTTATGCTTGTCTGCTTTTAGTTTTTCAACAACTGTATCGATATTTTTTACAGTCAAAAGCAATTTGTCTTTTGAATATCGCTCCTTAAGTTGATTTGGTGTGCCACGAGCTACAATCAAACCATCGTCAATAATTTCTACAAAATCTGCGCTGGATGCTTCTTCCATATAATGAGTGGTAAAAAATATTGTCATTCCGTCGTTTTGTTTCAACTTTTCAATTATTTCCCATACCGCTTTTCGTGTTTGCGGATCAAGCCCCGTTGTAGGTTCATCTAAAAACAGTATTTTTGGTGTATTTATCAAAGCACGAGCTATATCACAGCGTCTACGCTGACCACCGCTAAGTTTGCCATATGGTCTTTTTAGAATTTCAGTTACTCCGACAAGTTCAGCCGTGGAAATCACGGCATCGGTAAGAACATTTCCTTTAAGCCCATACAGGCTGCCTCTTGCTCGCAAATTTTCCTCAACTGTCAAGAGATTGTCAAGCACGCCGTCTTGGAATACTGCGCCTATGATTTTGCGTATTTTTTCATCATCTTTTCCAACTGTAAATCCGTCAACAATGACTTCGCCTTCCGTCGCTTTTAAAAATGTACAGATAATGTCTATCGTGGTGGACTTACCCGCTCCGTTAGGACCCAGGAAAGCGAAAAGTTTGCCTTTCTCCACAAAAAAATCAATGCCTTTGACAGCTTTGACTTGTCCGTATGATTTGTGCAGATTTTTTACTTCAATAATTTTTTCCATTAACGCTCCTTTGTCAAGCCTATTTAGCCGATAAAAAAGTAGTAATTAAAGTGTAACAAAAAAAACTGCTGTTGTACAGTCTAAAATGTATTGAAAATATTTTTTTATAGTTTTTATAAAATAATTTAATAAAAATAAATAAAAGAAAAATAATAAATACAGTTTTAAATATTAGGAGGAAAATATGAACGATCAAATCGCATTGAAAAATCTGCAAAGTCTAAATGACATACTTGACGCAGAAAAATTGTATTACGAAAAACTTTCGTATTATGCAACCCAAATCCAAGACACGAAATTGAAAAATCTAGTTGAAAAATTTCAAGAGTCCGCAAAATCACATTACTATAAAGTATATGATTACCTCAAATCGCATCAAAAATCATAAAGGAGATTACACAAAAATGAACGATGAACAAATTGTAAAAGATATTCTTTCCACTCAAAAAAGTCTCGCCAAGTTATATATGGACGCTATTTTGGAAAGCAGTTGCACAAATATGAGAAAAACATTGGGCGATACTCATATGGAAATAACAGAAGACCAATATAGCTGCTTTAAATATATGGAAGAAAATAATCTCTATCCTGTCGAGTATGCGGAAAACCAAAAACTCACTGGGACAATAGATAAATTTTCATCCTTATAAGGAGCACAGTTTATTTCGTTGAGTCCTTTTTTTACTTCAGCGAATTGCCAATAAAAAATCCGACATTTTCTGTCGGATTTATTTTTATTGTTTGAGTTTGTAAAAATTTACCAAATCAGCAGTACCAAAAACACCGTGTTTCATAGCTTTGAAAGTAATGCCTTCCTGCGTAAAACCAAGTTTTTTCAGTAAACTTTGCGATTTTTCATTGAAAGAAAATGCTGACGCTATCATCATTTCTGCACCCACTACGTTGTAACAAAAATCCAAAACAGCTGTGGAACATTCAAAAGCATAGCCTTTACGCCTAAAATTTTTGTTAATAATATATCCAAACTCTAGAGCATCAACACCTCTGCGTGCTTCTTTTATTTGCATTATTCCTATTGTCTCGCCAGTTTCTTTCAGTACTACGGCATATCTATTGATTTCATTTGAAAACCTTTCGACCGCCTGTTCAAATCTGTCGTCTCTATCAAAAGGTCTATAACCGCCGTCATCTCTGCATGTATCAGGGTCTGAAAGCAATCCAAAAAGTCCTTCTTTATCACTATGGTTAAAACGTCTTATCACCAATCTTTCCGTTTCTAGACGCATGGTTTCTATTAAGCTTTTGTCCATTATTATTCTCCGTTCACTTTTGTATTCGATTAAATTTGTTTTGCAACTTAAAAAAGTTTAACACACAATCGTTACTATATCAAGCGGCTGACAAAAACTGTCACGCAAAATTCGGAATATTTTTGTTAAAATTGACTAAGGAGAAAAATTATGAAACCAAACAAAAGAAAAGTCGGCGTTTTTTCATTTTTACATACCGAATTCGCCGTTAATATACTATTTGTGATTGTGGCTCTTGTCATATGCATTTTTTGTGCTAACGGCATAACGAATGCAAGCTCGCAGAATCTGATAACATATAACGAAAAACAAAATGATTTATCTAGTCCGTTAAATGAGATAGAATCAGGTTCCAATAGTCAAGACGAAAATCAAAATACTATAGCCAATAATACATACATAACACTAACCTTCGTCCGCGCAACGGTATCAGGACTAAACATTAGACAAGCGGCATCGTCATCGTCCGCTATAATGGGGTATATGGACAAGGACGATATGTGCTTATTTGTTGATAACACTAACGGCTGGAATAAAATTTTTTATAAGGGCGAATATGCTTATATAAGTGAAAAGTATTCCGAATTTTACTCACTTGATTACACAAATCAAACTATTGTAGATGTTATTCTTTCGGGCGCAAAAATGATTGGTGTAGAATATGTTTATGGCGCCATAAGAATGTTTGACTCGCTAGGCAATCCCTTAAGCGGTTTTTCAGATGACGCATTTGATTGCTCGTCTTTCACACAGTATGCTTTTTATATGGGTGCAGGACTAAAAATAGATGTAACTACACGCACACAAGTTTTTGACGGGCAAAAAACTGATGAAATTTTGCCGGGTGATTTGCTGTTTTTCACAAATTCTACCCGCTATTACAATGAAGGAATAGAGCGTATTGGGCACGTTGGAATATATTTGGGCAACAACTATATTTTGCATACAGCCAGTGATTATGCTGTAATTGAGCAAATATCAGATCTTAGGTGGTCGTATTTTATACAAAGCAACCGTTTGATTTTTGATTAGAAACATAATTTGCAAAAAATTTGGGAAATAATTGTTTTGTAAAATATATAAAAAGCATTGCTCATAATTTTACAAGTAAAATTTAATAACACAAAAAGGTAAATAAATTTTATACAAAAAAATATAGCCAATATTGACTATATTTTTTTTGTTTTAATTTTGAAAGTATTTTAGTTTTCAGCAAAAGCTTTTTCTATTGCTTGAGCAAGCTGATCTGGACATGAATTTGGACCTTGGCATCCAATACCTTTGCAGCGTTTTACGACTTCTTCTGCATTCATTCCTTCCACTAAATGAGTTATTGCAACAGTATTTCCCCTGCAGCCGCCCAAAAAAGTGCAATTATGTATTACATCGTTAACAATATCAAATTCGATTTCTTGCGAACATACACCCTTTGTTTTAAATACTACATGTTTATCCATAAATTCCTCCGCCGTTAATTCTGTCCTAAAACAACCTTGACAAGATGCGAATAGTGCTCTATTACTAAGTTTTGCAGATATTCCGAATATTTACGCTTGTCAAAAATATCTTTAGTCATTTCTTTTTTTATTTCTTCCATTGTTGTATTGTAGTTTCTGCATAACTGGTTGCAATATTCCTGATATTCGGACTCGGTGACTTCATACCCGTTTTTATCGGCAAACCATTTGCCTACAAGAGAATTTAAATATTGTTGCCTTATCATATCTTTGTAACAATCTTCGTAAGCTTCCATGGTGTTTTCTTTGGCTTTGTTTTTGAAAGTTTGCTCTAGCCCTTCTATGTATTTTTCTCTATTGTTTCTAAAAGTTCGTCTCTGCAAATAGACTTTTTGCGCTTCATACATTTCATTAACGATTTTCTCATCATACTCGATTTTTGAGTTATTAACTATCTGAGCTATGATTGATTGCACATATTGTTTGGCAATTTTTTGTTTTATAGATTCTGTGTTATTCTCCAAAAAATATTGTCGGTATTGCGAGACTGTATCAACGCCGTTTGCACTAGCAAGTTTTACAAGCTCATCGCTTATA
>DAOPIV010000094.1:0-4232 GCA_035399325.1 Clostridia bacterium
AAAAAAATTATAAAGTAGGCGACACTGTAACATTTAAACTAAAATACGGGGCAACGTTAAGAGCGTTCACAAGCCCGTATGTAGATAAAAAATATTTTGAATAAAGGAGAAAGCGCAAAAACAATGCGCTACAAAAACTATGGTCAATCTTAAAGGCAGAAGTTTTCTGACATTACTCGACTACACCCCCGAAGAAATCAATTATTTACTTGATCTTTCGGCGGAACTTAAGGCAAAGAAAAAAGCGGGAATAATAGGCGACAGAATGAAAGGCAAAAACGTAGTTTTGCTTTTTGACAAATCAAGCACACGCACACGCTGCGCTTTTGAAGTTGCGGCTTTTGACGAAGGAGCGCAAGTGACTTTCCTTACAAACAGTCAGATGGGTAAAAAAGAAAGTTTGGAAGACACAGCAAAAGTACTCGGACGTTTTTATGACGGTATCGAATACCGTGGTTTTAGTCAAGAATTGGTTACAGATTTGGCAAAATATTCGGGTGTGCCAGTATGGAACGGTCTAACTGACCTTTATCACCCCACGCAAGTTTTGGCTGATATATTGACTGTTAAAGAACACGTCAAAAAACCATTAAACAAAATAAAATTTGTATACGTTGGCGACGCAAGAAACAATATGGGTAATTCTTTGATGATAGGTTGCGCAAAAATGGGTATGCAGTTTGTGTCTCTTGCTCCAAAGGTACTGTTCCCGTCAGAAAAACTGGTTAACGACATGAAAGAACTTTGCAAAAAAACTGGCGGTAGCATAACCCTTACCGACAATATCAAAGACGTAGAAGGCGCAGACGTGCTTTACACAGATGTATGGGTATCTATGGGCGAAGAAGCGCAGTTTGAAGAAAGAATAAAACTTCTTGCTCCTTATAGAGTAGATATGAATATGGTAAAAACTACTAAAAATCCAGACGTTATTTTCCTTCATTGCTTACCCAGTTTCCATGACCTAGAAACAGCCGTCGGTAAAGATATTTACGAAAAATACGGACTGAAAGAAATGGAAGCGTCAGACGAAGTCTTCCGCAGTAAACACAGCGTTGTTTTTGACGAAGCCGAAAACCGTATGCACACGATAAAAGCGGTTATGGTGGCAACAATCGGGAGATAAAAAATTAGATGAAACTTGTAGTGGCGTTGGGAGGAAACGCTTTGGGCAATACTCCCGAAGAACAAAAAATGCTGGTAAAATCAACAGCGAAAGCAATTGTTGATTTGATAGAACAAGGACATTCCGTAGTGGTTACTCACGGAAACGGTCCGCAAGTAGGTATGATAAACCTTGCTTTTGAAACGGCTAATAAATCAAGCGAAAATGTACCCGCTATGCCCTTCCCCGAATGCGGGGCAATGAGCCAAGGGTATATCGGCTATCATCTGCAAACAGCTTTGCAAACGGAACTTAAAAACCGCAAAATAGTAAAACCCGTTGCGGCGGTAGTGACGCAGGTTGTTGTGAACGAAAACGACAAAGGTTTTGCAAATCCCACAAAACCGATAGGCGCATTTTGCGATAAAGCAAAAGCAATGTTAATGGAAAAAGAAAACGGCTATGTTATGCGTGACTTTGGAGACAAAGGTTACCGCAGAGTTGTTGCCAGTCCTTTGCCTGTTGATATTGTCGAAATCGATTCTGTAAAGACTTTATTGGAAAATGACTGCGTTGTTATTACCGTGGGCGGAGGCGGAATACCTGTTGTCAAACAAGGCAATGAATACGAAGGCGTGCCTGCCGTTATTGACAAAGATTTTGCAAGCGCCTTGGTGGCTGAGCTTATTGACGCAGATGAACTCGTGATACTTACTGCGGTAGACAAAGTTGCTGTTGATTTTGGTAAACCCACGCAAAAAGATTTGGACATATTGACAGTTGGCGAAGCGGAAAAATTTATCATGGAAGACCAGTTTGGCAAAGGAAGTATGCTTCCAAAAGTAATGGCGGCGATAAATTTTGTCAAAACCGCAAAACACAAACAAGCGGTTATTGCTAATCTTGAAAAAGCCGAACTCGCAATAAAAGGTAAAAGCGGAACAAAAGTAATTAACGGTTAAGAATTTTAACCAAACAAAACAGCTATATTAAAAGTAGCTGTTTTTTGCTTTTAAAAAACAGTTGCATTTACTAAAAATTAGGTCTATTATAATAAAGTAAGTATTTTTTGAAGGTATAAAAAAATGAAATTATTGTTAGTAGTCATTATGAAAAATGACGATTATCGTAACAGAGTTTTAAACGAGTTGGGAAAATACGAGACGACAGGCACGGTAATACCAACCACAAGTATGCGTAATGCCATTACCCAGTCTTGCGTCGAGCCTTTGCCCAATTTTGGAGGACTCAGACAAATTTACGAAAACGACCGTTCGCTAAATACAACAATTATGGCTGTTATTGAAGAAGAAGAACTCGAACAAGTGAAAGCCATAATCAAAAACGTGAGCGTAAAAAATCAAGAGAATGAAGGCATTATGTTTGCCGTACCCGTTATGTACTTTGAGGAGTTAAAAGACTAATTTTATGAACACCCTGCTTGTGTTGGGTCTTGCTTTGGTGGCAGGGCTCTTTTTCACCAGAATAATGAAATTGATTGGTTTACCCGATGTTACAGGCTATTTGCTTGCGGGTTTACTTATCGGTCCATATGTTTTAAACGTTATGACCGAAACCAATCTGGAAACACTCAATATTATCACAACCTCAGCGTTGGGATTTATTGCGTTTTCTATCGGCTCTTCATTCAAAAAAGATACGCTACGTCAAATGGGCGGAAAAATAATTGTTAATACTTTGTTTGAGTCGCTAAGCGCTGTCATAATAGTTGACCTTGTTTTGTGGTTACTTGGCGTAACGGGACTTGTTGATGTTCCACTTCCTTTGGCTATCGTTTTGGGTGCGATTGCCGCTGCAACAGCTCCCGCAGCTACCCTAATGGTTGTCAGACAATACAAAGCGAAAGGTATCGTAACCGATACGTTACTGCCAATCGTCGGCTTTGACGATGCGGTAGGACTTATGGCTTTCGCAATATCTATTCCTATCGCAAAAGTTTTGATTTCCGGCGGACAACCAACCTTTACAGAAATGTTCTTAGAGCCATTGGCTCAAATCGGTATATCTTTGGCGATAGGCGCAGTATTAGGTATTATTTTGGCTTTGACTTCAAGGCTTTTCAAATCCCGTGTAAACAGAATTACGCTTATTATTGCTGTTGTTTTTGCAGGATTGGCTATTTCACAAATACTTAACGCAACTCAATACAATGTATTGCATTTATCAAGCCTGCTTGTTTGCATGATGATTGGCGCAATGTATTCCAATATGTTCAAAGAAAATGAAGCCCCGTTAAATATGTTGGAACAATGGACATATCCGTTGTTTATGCTGTTTTTCGTAATCAGCGGAGCGGAACTAAGAGTCGACGTAATTTTGTCGGTAGGAGTTATTGGTATCGTTTATGTTGTGGCCCGTTCTATAGGTAAGTACTTTGGAGCATCTTTGGGTGCAAAAGTCGTCAAGGCGGACAAAAACGTTGTCAAATACTTAGGTTTTGCACTGTTACCGCAGGCTGGTGTCGCAATAGGTATGGCGACCTTGGTTGTGACGATGATTCCCGAATACGGCGTGCAGATAAATACCGTAATACTTTGCGCAACATTTATTTACGAATTATTCGGACCTATGGTAACCAAAATGGCTCTTACCAAAGCAGGTGAAATTGAACCAGGCGCATCACGACCGACGATTTTTTCAAGGCGTAAAGCAAAGGTCGGAATAAATCAAGAACCGACGAACATTACACCACACAATACAGACGAAGATAAAAAATAAATTGAAAAAAATTAGCCGCCGTTTTCTACGGCGGTTATTTTGTTTTTGTATTTGAATTGGCACACTTTTATAAAAGACCTAAAATAATATATGATGTGATTTCATATAGCAAAGCTGGGGAAAAATGAAAATCAGTAGAAAAATTATTTTAGTGCTTTCGATTAGTTGACAAGTCCAAATTTACCAGTTAAAATAATGGCATAACGAAGATGTTCGACATTATTTTGTGTATTAAATTAGAGACATTTTCTTAATAGACAACTCAGGCGTACCAAATACTTTCAAGCGTTGGGAAAGCCTTTTTTTATTTTTAAAATCGATTTACATATATACTTTTAAACCAAAAAACGGAGAGAAGATTATGCGTAAAGTGGCGGTAATTATGGGC
>DAOPIV010000095.1:0-4088 GCA_035399325.1 Clostridia bacterium
CTCTCATAGAACCGTTGCCTTCGCTAAACAGATAGACGTACTTTGTCATATTATTATTTCCTCCATGAATAAATTGTTCAAAAATTAAAAAGTTTTATACCCGACTATTTTACAATAAAATCTCTATTTACACAAATGAATTTAAGCAGAAATTTATTTAAAGCTAGATTGCAAGAAAATATTTTATAAATCTAAAAGTTGTTTCAAGCTTTTGATTTTTGTCATTGACTGCTCTATGTATGCGTCCAAAAGCGACAAGGATTGGTTTAGATAAATGTCTTTCACCTTGACAACTGTCAGTCGGTCAAAGGGAAAATCATTAATCATTTTTAAGGTAGATAAGACAGCTGGCGGTATTTCGATGCTGTCTACTGTGCGACAAGCAGGGCACACAAAACAAGATGAATTGAAGTCAAGATACATTCTCTCAAAATTTATTGAACGGCATACGCCGCATTCGTCTAAATTTATTTTGTACCCTGCTGTTTCCAGATAAGACAAAATAAATTTTATAAGGACGACTTTCGGGTTTGCTTCGCCGATTAGATTTTGTAAACTTTTTAACAGTAATAAAAAAACCGCAGGATTGGGCTGTTTTTCAACTTCGAGTTGCGAAACAGTGTCAATCATAACCGCACCGCAGTAAAATTTGTCAGTGTCTGTACGCAAATCGTAAAAACTTTCAACCTGAGAACATCCAGTCAAAACAAATTTTCCATATGAGTCAGACAAGGTATATTCTCCAAAACAAAAAGGCTCGACCGCAAATTTCAGTTTTGCAGTAGCCTTTTTTACTCCTTTGGCGATAACACAAATTTTTCCGTGTTCCACAGAATACAGCCAAGTCAATTTGTCGTTTTCTTTGTAGTCCGCCGACTTTAAGGCGATAGCGTTAGTCTTGATTTCCATTCGTTTTGTTTTTTGTCACTTTTTTGTACAGCAAATAACAGTTTATATCGCCCGACTTAGTAAACATATCCCAAAGAATGTCTTTTGTTTCCACCGTGTCACCTCGTAATTCAAGCTATTTATATTTAGCGTGAACGGCTAGGGCTTTTTTATTCCAGCCATTATTTGTCTTTGTAGCCTATTTCATTTAACATATACGGATTGTCACGCCAGTCCTCTTTTACCTTAACCCATAACGCAAGATATACCCTTGCGTCAAGCATTTTTTCGATGGACTGTCTTGCCCGTAAACCGATTTCTTTTATGTTTTTGCCTTGTTTGCCCAAAATAATGGGCTTGTGCGACTGCTTTTCCACAATAATATTTGCGTCAATGTCCCAAATCAACGCATTTTCGTCATATTCCATTTTGTTTAGCACAATACCGACGCCGTGCGGTATTTCTTTTTCGCAGCATAGCAGTATTTTTTCCCTTATTAGTTCGCAAACAATATACCTTTCGGATTTATCGGTAATTTCTTCCTCAGGGAAAAACATTGCGCTGCTTTTGAGATATTTTTTCAGTCCGTCTTTCAGTTCGTCTATGTTGCGGTTGCGTTTTGCCGAGACGGAATATACTTCTTTAATATTTTCAAATGCGTTAAGTTTGCTTAGTTCGGGCATCAGTTTTTCGGGTTGGGCAATATCTGTTTTTGTAATCGCAACGACAAGCGGAATATTTTTTGCCCCGTATTTTTTGACAAGTTCTATTTCTTCATCGCTGATTCCGTCGTGACCGTCGATTACGAGCAAAATACAGTCGACGTCAACGACCGCTCTTTCAATAGTTTTCGCCATATAGTCGCCCAAAGCGTTTTTTGGCTTTATGCTACCCGGAGTGTCCACAAAAACCATTTGACAATTTTCATCCGTCCATATACCCAATACGGCGTCTCTTGTCGTCTGGGGTTTTGGGCTTACTATTGATATTTTTTGCTGTATAAGCGAGTTTAAGAGCGTGGATTTTCCAGCATTGGGTTTGCCTACGATAGCGATAAAGCCCGAAACAAAATTTTTCATTTTACCTCTCTATTTAGACCCGCTTTGGCGAGTATCTCTTCTTGTGTTTTTTCCATTACTGCCGCATCGGCTTCGTTAATATGGTCGTACCCTACCAAATGTAGGTATCCGTGCAATGCCAAAAAACAAACTTCTCTTTTGTAAGCGTGTCCGTACTCTGTCGCCTGCTTAACGGCTCTGTCTCGGCAAATAACGATGTCGCCGAGTAAGAGTCTGCCCGTTTTTTTGTCCGTATACAAGGCGTTTTCAGCTAGCGAGACGGGCATAGCGGCAGTTGCATTGACAAGCGGAAAACTCAGTACATCGGTAACGCTGTTAACGTTTCTAAATTGTTTATTTAATTCTTTGATTTCTTCATCCGAAATAAAAGAAAGAGCGAGTTCGAGATTCTCGGGTTGACAAAGCGTGCGGTTTGCCGTTTTCAAAACTTTTTTGATATATATTTTTTCTATTAAGTTTGAATTAAATATTTTTATCTTCATTTTTATTTATCTTTTTCCGTGTTGAGAAGTTTTGCTTTCGGATATTTTATTCTTTCGTGTTTTATACCCATATATGTTGTTATTATTGTGGATTTTATTATATCTATGTCTTTCATAGTAAGGTCGCAGTCAACAAACTGATTAAATGTCATTCTTTCTGCTACTATGTTGTTAACGATTTTTGCAGGGTCTTCACGGTTGCCAGCTCTCAGCGCTGCTTCGGCAGCGTCCGCAATCATAATGATACCGCTGATTTTGCTTGTTGGAATAGGTCCGTCATAGCGGTATTCGTCATACGGCAATTCGCCGTCCGTATATTTTTTTGCTTTGAGATAGAAAAATTTCAATGGCATTGTTCCGTGATGCTCGGAAATAACCCGTTCAAGCTCTGTTGGCAAGTGGTTTTCTCTTGCAAGCGTAAGTCCGTATATTATGTGCTTTTTGATAGCCACAACGGACGCCTCAGGCGTGAGCTCGTCGTGCGGATTTAAGCCGCCGTTTTGATTTTCCGTGAAATAATTCGGATTTTTGAGCTTACCTATATCGTGGTAATATGCCGCAGCCCTAGCCAAAAACGGATTTTCGCCGATTGCAACGGCACAAGCTTCGGCATAGTTTGCAACCGTTAAGCTGTGATTAAATGTTCCAGGGGCTTCGTCATACAAACGTTTTAAAAGTGCTTGTTCGGTATTTGCAAGTTCCGCAAGGCGGAAGTTTGTGGAAAGGTTGAAAATTCTTTCAAAAATAGGCACAAACAAAAACATAAGCATTACGCACAAAACGCCGCTGCCAAAAGCCATAGCGATATTTAGGAAAAATGCTGAAAGGTCGAAAGCAACCCCAAACATAAAGTAACAAATAATAGTGGCAAGCACGGTAAACAAGCTAAGTTGCAAGCCGACAAATATATAACGCAATCTGCGGGAATTTTTTGTTGTGAGATACGATGCTATTACGCTGCTAAACATACCGCCAAAGAGAGGGTAATAAAGTTCTGTGGGCGACGTTGCGGAAAAAAGCAGTTGTGCGGCAAAAAAAGCAAGTATCAAACTGAAATTTGCAAAAAATCCCGTTTTTGAGTCTAACATTATGGACGTAATCAATCCGCATAAAGCAAACGGCGCCAAAAAAGTGAGATCAAGTAAGTGTGAAAACAAAATGATGAAAAACTGACTTACAACCATAGTAAGAGCAAGAGCGGAAGCTTTTCTCAATGATTTTGTTTCTTCGCTGCCGCTAAACAGCATATAATAGCAAGTTCCCGCACAAAGCAACGCCAAAACAGCTATATACATAAGGCTTTTTGAGAAGGTGAGAGAAGTGTCGGGCATAACGTAAAAAACAACAACTTCTAAGTAAAGCAAAATATAAGCGGCTATTATTATCAAAACGCAATAAAGTTTTTTCATTCGTTTTTCATTTTGTGTTTTATCTAGTACGCAACTATTTTTCATTGTTTCTCCTGTTTTTTTCCGCCGCTTCATACGCTTTTACAATTAGTTGCACAAGCGGATGACGAACAACGTCTTTTTCGGTAAGAGTGATAATGCCTATATCGGGGATGTCCCTAAGTAAACTTGCGGCGTGTTTTAGCCCGCTCAGTTTGCCTTCGGGTAAGTCGACTTGGGTAAGGTCGCCA
>DAOPIV010000096.1:0-2065 GCA_035399325.1 Clostridia bacterium
ATTTCCACAATATTTTCTTTCAAATTTCTCGGGCTTACGATTACTCTTATCGGTGCGCCGATAAGGTCGGCATCGGAAAACATTACGCCTGCGCTTATTTGTCTGTCATCGTAAATTACTTCGATATTCTTTTTGAGTAAATTTTGATATAATTCGTCGGCAAATTGCTTTACTTCGGGAGTGTCGCTACGCACACAACAAATATGCACTTCCCACGGAGCGATAGATATGGGCCAAATAGGTCCGTATGCGTCATGGCTTGCTTCGCATACCGATGCTGCCAGTCGACCTACACCTATTCCGTAACAACCCATAATAGGGTATTGCGCATTGCCTTCGTTGTCGAGATATGTCATATTCATAGCCTTTGTATATTTGTCGCCAAGCTGGAAAATGTTGCCGACTTCTATACCTTTTGAAACGGTAATGGAGTGTTTTTTGCAGTTCGGGCAAATTCCGCCTTCTGTTATCTTTGCAAAATCACCATAGATAACCTTGCCCAAATCCCGTTCAATATCAAAACCTGTAAGGTGATAATCTTTTTTGTTTGCGCCGCAGATCATATTGTTTGTATTAGATAGTGAGTTATCAAAAAGCGTAACGCATTTTGCTTTCAAATTTAATGGTCCTATAAATCCCGCCGTTATTCCGCTTTCTTCTGTGATTACGGCAGGATGAATATCGCAATGCAAAAAGTTTGTCAGTTTTGTTTCGTTAGCTTCCAAATCACCCCTAATAAAAAGTATCACATATTCGTCACTATGATTTTTTTGATAAACCACAGCTTTGCAGGTTTTATTTAAAGGAGCTTGCAAAAATGCCGCCACCTCTTCGATTGTGGTTGAGTTTGGGGTATTAACTTCCGTTATTTTTTTGCTGGCTTTGTCCCGTATGTTTTCTATAATGCTTTCCGCTGCGTCCATATTCGCACGATATCCGCATTCGGGGCAAATGGCGATTGTGTCTTCGCCAACGGGTGTAAGCAGCATATATTCGTGAGAAATGTTTCCGCCCATTATTCCGCTGTCTGATTGCACGGTAATGACTTCGGGTATACCTGCACGAGCAAAAATACGATTGTAAGCATCGTAACAACGTTTGTAATATTCTTCCAAATCACTTTGGCTTGTGTGGAAAGAGTAAGCGTCTTTCATGGTAAATTCACGGGTGCGAATTAGTCCGCCACGTGGACGGGCTTCATCACGGAATTTTGTCTGAATTTGATAAATCATAAAAGGATATTTTGCGTAAGTTTGACCGAATTCACGTACAAGATGTACGGCGGCTTCTTCATGAGTCATACCAAGCACAAGGCGGTTGTCGTTGCGGTCGGAAAAACGAACAAGCTCGCTGCCAATACTGTCGTAACGTCCCGATTCTTGCCACAATGTTGCGGGCATAACGACAGGGAAAAGAACCTCCTGTCCGTCAACAGCGTCCATTTCTTCCCGAATTATTTTTTTGATTTTGTCAGTTACCCTGACAAGCGGCGTGTAAGATGAAAATATGCCGTTTGCAACGTATTTCATATATCCGCCTCTTACTAATAGTGCGTGGCTATCAATAACGCAGTCTGACGGTCTTTCCTTAAACCTGTCTCCAACAATTTTGTTAAGTTTCATAATTTTGCCTTTGCCTCCAATTTTTTATAAAAAAATCCCCAAGCCATAAATACGGCTTAGGGCGAACATAAAGTCCGTGTTACCACCTAAATTCAAAAACATCAGTTTTTGCTCTTTGTAGATTTTTTGTTTAAATATTTTAAAAAAATCTGTATCTCTATAACGTGAGAAATACGGTCTGCTTGCTTACTTATCAAATGCTGAGCGTATTGGATAAGAAGATTTACACAGACGGCTCCAAGACGGGGTTTCGTAATCAATGTTTTTTAGGGCTTTCACCAAACCGCCCTTTCTCTAAGAAAAACAAAATACTACTTTTCTTTTCAACGCCTTTAATTTATGTTAGTATACAATTTAAATTTATTCTTGTCAAACAGTTTGCGATTTTTGTTTAAATTTTTGTAACTTGGAGTTGTTTATTTTATCAGTGCCAATACTTTAAA
>DAOPIV010000096.1:2165-3986 GCA_035399325.1 Clostridia bacterium
TTTTTAATCAAAATAAATTCTGATATTTCCGCTGGAACTTCTGCAATATATATCATATTCGCCGTCGCCCCATTGGAGTTGGTCTTGGGCTTTAATTGAAGTGCCTGTGCCTTCAATAGATATATTTCCGCTGGATGTTATCATATTCATTGTGTAATCCTGCGCTTCTCCGATAAGATGCAAACTTACATCGCCGCTACTGGTAATCATATTTATAGAAGTTGTCTCCAAACCAATAGATGATATATCGCCGCTGCTGATTACTGTTTTGAGTGATTTTATATAACAGTCTTCAAGATTTACTCCGCCGCTGGATAGTTTTAAGTCTAATAGGTTGTCGATTTGAGAATCTGCCAAATTAAAATATCCGCTGGACATATGAACATAAAAGTTTTGTGCCGTGATATTATCAAAAACAACATTTCCGCTGCTCATATTTATATTTACAGTTTCCACATTTATTTCGCTGCCGTAATTTTTCAAATTTCCTGATGAAAGAGAAATGGTAAGACTTTCGGACATACTTGCGGGAACGTATATTTTTACGGTTTTGTTTTGGTAAATACTCCAACTAAACCACGAAATATAATTGATCGTTTGTTTTAGCTCAGCTTCGCCGTTAACATAGGTATACACGAAAGGACTGTTTTCGCTGTCCCAATAATCAATGTGCAACATATTGTCTGTGGAAGGGTAAAATTCCACATTGTCAGCGGATATGCTTAATTTTAAAGAAGTTACGGTTTGAGTTTCGTCAATAAATTTTTGTGTTCTCGTGTCGGCTTGGAAAGCTTTAGAAAAATCGCCTTTTGTCAAAATCAATCCCGTACCAGTCAGCAACACGCCAATTGATAGTATTACTGAAATAATAATTATTATCGTTTTTTTCATTTTATATTTTCCTCTTTTCTAAATTTTTTAGACAGCTTTCTAATAAGTTTTACCGTAATTAAATTGATAAAATCTTTTCCGTATTTTACCGTAACTACGCATAAAGCAGCTAGTATTACGAAAGCAATCAGCGAAAGTCCTAATATAAGTATTCCTACACCTATATCTCCCAGCGTAAACACTGAGAAAAATCCGCCGACCAAAACCCCAAGCGCAGATGCGCCGAAAGCCGCAATGAGTGAAATCCACACCGCAAATATTACTACATAAAGCGTTAGAATAACGATTGCTAAGGGTAGTATCACAGGAGAGAGTATTGTTGCCATAAGCAAGAACAATCCGCGCCCGGGGTTTTTTATTTTATTATCGGCTACCATTTCGGATGCTGTTTCAGCTACAATATCGTTAAGGTTTCCTAAAGAAGCTACCGCTTCTTCTTCGCTCATACCTTCACGGACTTTATCGTCTATTATTTCATCGTAATACGAAACAGCATCTTGTATGTTTTTATAATCAAAACGATGAAGTTTTTTTGTGAGAAAGGTCATAAATTCTTGTTTGTTCATTTTGCACCTCTAATAAAATTTATTATATCGCTAATAGTATTCCACTCTTGGCAAAACTCTTCAATTTTTTCTTTGCCTATATGAGTGATTTGATAGTATCGACGCAATCTGCCGTCATGCTCCAATGAATATGTTTTAAGGCATTCACGTTCTTCCAATCTTTTTAGTATTGGATATAGCGTTGATTCGGATATTTCTATAATAGGAGATAAATCCTTGATTATTTGATACCCGTAGCTATCTTGGCAGTTAAGCTCTGCCAAAACGCATATATCTAGTAAACCTTTTTTTAATTGTGTATCCATTTGTTACCTCCGTAATGCATAATACTATACAATACAGAGTATGTCAATTGTTTTTTATA
>DAOPIV010000097.1:0-1486 GCA_035399325.1 Clostridia bacterium
AGTTGCTGAATGAAAAGTTATATTGAGAGTATTGTTGTCAGCAGTCGTATAAGGCTTGCCCGCAACGGTGCGGAACTTCCATATCCGCCTCACGCCGAACTCACGGAAAACCTTATGAGTTTTATGTCTGAGATTACTGCGGTTTTACGAAAAACGTCTCGGTTTAAAGCATTGACAATGGAAAGCCTGTCCGCAACGGAAAAACACTCGCTTATCGAAAAACACGTCATTAGTCCGTTGCTTGCCGCAAACAACGTAAGCGGTGCAGTTTTGATTTCATCAGATGAAAGAATATCGGTAATGCTAAATGAAGAAGACCACATAAGGCTTCAATGCATAACTGGCGGATTGGATTTGGTTTCAGCTTTTTCTGCTTTAAACGAACTTGACAACAGACTTTTATCCGCTGTGCCTATTGCTTATGATGACAAACTTGGATTTTTGACGGCATGCCCGACTAATCTTGGCACGGGAATGAGGGCATCGATTATGATGTTTTTACCCGCACTCTCAAAAACCGAAGGTATAAAAAAGATTGTGGACGAGCTTACCAAAGTCCAAATCGAAGTTAGGGGAATATATGGCGAAGGCACAAAAGCCAGCGCTTATATGTACCAAATTTCAAACAAACTGTCTTTGGGTTATTCTGAATGTAATATTATAAACGCTGTGACACGAGCGGCACTTAGCCTTGCTCAGGCAGAAGCTAAAGCGAGAGAAACCATAATCGAAAATGATTTTGCTTTAGTAAAAGATAAATCGCTAAGGGCTTACGGCACGCTAAATTATGCCTACAAGCTTTCAATGAAAGAGTTGTATAGCCTTTATGCCGATATAAAATTGGGCGAATATTATGATTTTTTCTCAATTAACAATAAAGAAAAGTTTGACGATATCTTGGCTTTGTGCGGTTCGGCAACATTACGATTAAACGGCAAAGCGGAACTTGGCGATGAAATTTTGCGCGCAAGACAAGCAAAAAAAATATTGAATCAAGTTTGTAAAGTATTATAGAAAAAAACGCTTTAAACTAAGGAGCTAAAATTATGACTTACACTGACAGCGTTAAAAGAGCGATAGTTTTGGCGGAAACGTGGGTAAGAAAAAACAGAAACAGTATCATTGGGACAGAGCATATTGTTTTGGGACTTATTCATACCGAATGTATCGCAAGTCAAAGACTTAACGAAGCGGGAGTAACCGCAAACAATTTTAAATTATCTAGTGACGGAAAGGCGAGAGACACACTCGACTATTCTCCTCGAGCAAAATTTGCGTTGCAGCTTTCGGGGGAGATAGCCGTTGCTGCAGGGCGGAATTACGTTGGCAGCGAACATCTTTTGCTTGCCATTTTGACAGAAGAAGACAGCCTTGCTATGACTATTTTCAGTCGGCTCGGAGTGGACGTAAGGGAACTTATTGTAAAAGTGGCGGAAGACGCAGGAGTAGAGCCACGTTTCAAAAACAATATTTCCCAAACAAAATT
>DAOPIV010000097.1:1586-3905 GCA_035399325.1 Clostridia bacterium
GTTTTTTCGCTCGACCTTGCGGGAATGCTTGCAGGAACAAAATACAGAGGTGACTTTGAAGAAAGACTCAAAGACGCTATCAACGTTGTGACAGGTAGCGGGAAAATAATTTTGTTTATAGATGAAATTCATAATCTTGTGGGTGCTGGGGCGACGTCTGACGGCAAAATGGACGCTGCGGATATACTAAAACCGCTGCTTGCAAGGGGTGAGTTGCAAACCATTGGCGCAACGACTTTGGACGAGTATCGAAAATATATAGAAAAAGATTCGGCGCTTGAACGCAGATTTCAACCCGTAATGGTAAATGAACCGACAGCGGCTCAGTCTATTGAGATATTAAAAGGCTTAAAAGACAAATACGAAGCGCACCACCAAATAGTAATAACCGACAGTGCGATAGAAGCTGCGGTAAATTTTTCCAGCCGATATATCACAGACAGATTTTTACCTGACAAAGCCATAGACCTTATTGACGAAGCGGCAAGCAGAGCAAAATTAAACGTTTTTACAACTCCGAAAGAGCTAAAAGAAATGGAGGAAAAACTAAGTAATCTCCAAACCGAGATGCACGAAGCAAGCGCTCATCAAGAGTTTGTGAGAGCGGAGCAATCAAGAATGCAGGCGGAAAAGCTAAACCGCCAAATAAAAGAATATAAAGAAAAACTTTTATCAAATCGAGCAAACCATACCGCATCGATAGGCGAAGAAGAAATAGCTCAAATAGTGTCAAAATGGACTGGTATCCCAGTAACACGGCTTAGCGAAAGCGAGAGCGAAAGATTGCTCGGGCTCGAAACAACATTAGGCAAAAGGGTAGTCGGGCAAACAGAGGCGGTTTCCGCTGTAGCTCGGGCTATACGCCGAGCAAGGGCTGGACTGAAAGATCCAAAAAGACCAATAGGCAGTTTTATTTTTGTCGGACCTACGGGCGTCGGCAAAACCGAGCTGACAAAAGCTTTGGCGGAAGCTGTTTTTGGCGATGAAAGCCTGCTTATAAGGCTTGATATGAGCGAATACATGGAAAAACACAGCGCAAGCAAACTTATCGGCGCGCCCCCGGGATACGTGGGTTTTGACGAATCGGGACAACTCACCGAAAAAGTCCGCAGAAAACCGTATTCTGTTGTGCTTTTTGACGAGGTGGAAAAAGCACACCCCGACGTATTTAATTTGCTTTTGCAAATTCTTGACGACGGCAGACTAACAGACAGCAAAGGCAGAGTTGTGGATTTTAAAAACACGATAATAATAATGACAAGCAATATTGGAGCGGATTTTACTAAGGGTATCAAAAAAATCGGTTTTGAAAATCAAAATGTTTCTCAGTACGACGAGATGAAAGAAAAAATGCTAGCGGCACTGAAAGAGCACTTTAAACCCGAATTTTTAAATAGAGTAGACGATATTATCGTGTTTAACAATCTAACAAAAGAAGAACTAAACCAGATAGCGGGTATTTTGACAGCCGATTTAGCCAAACGGCTTTCGGGACAGGTTAGACTTAGTTTTACAAAAGACGCTATTGACTTTCTCTCGTCCAAAGGCTATGATAAAGAATATGGAGCAAGACCCCTCAAAAGGGCGATTCAGCGGCTCGTGGAAGACAAACTGTCGGAAAAAATTTTGGACGGCAATCTAATCAAAGGCGATGAAATACTTGTATCAATGGAAAACGGAAAACTTGTATTTATCAAAAAATAACCAAAAGCAAAAAGTTAGGAGGAAAAAAAATGAAGCTAGAAATTATTTCAAAAAATTATCGTATGTCGGACAGACTTGAAACTATTTTGAAAAACAAAATCAACCGTCTTGACAAATATTTTCCAAATAGCGACACTCCGGTAAAAATCGTGCTCAACGGCGATGACAAGCATTGTAAAATGGAAGTATCTATTTTTTATCACGGCACGCAAATACGTTCGGAAGTTAACGGCGACACAATGTACTACATTATAGACGATATACTTCCAAAAATTGAAAGACAAATTGTAAAACACCGTGCAAAACTTAGTGAGCGTTACAAAATGCCTTCCGTGCAAAACGACGACTATATGTATACTTCCGAAGTGGTGAAAGAAGAAAAGGATTACTGCATAGCAAAAACCAAAAAATTCCCCATACAAAGCGTGGAACTTAAGGAAGCGGTGGAAAATCTCGAAATGCTTGGACACGATTTTTATTTATTTGTAAATTCGGCTACAGGCAACGTTGAGCTTGTATATCGCAGGAAAGACGGCTCGATCGGACATCTTCAGCCATATATGGAATAATTTAAAAAAATTGAAAAACAAAAGAGAGTCAAATGGCTCTCTTTTT
>DAOPIV010000098.1:0-3829 GCA_035399325.1 Clostridia bacterium
TTCAATTCAAATTCTTTCATAATTATTTTATATTTTTATTAATAATTCTCGTTTGGAAAGTTTTGTTTGCTAAGTCGAAAAACTTCACAACCAAAGATATTTTGTTGTCGTTATTAAGATTTTCCCATATTAGTGAGGTAAAAGTATCAATATCGTCTTCAATATTAACAGCCACGGGTTCGCCCGTAAAAGACGGTAAGGGATTGCCGTCGCTCATATATGTGTGTATAAAATGTCCCGTACCGATAATTCCTTCATAATCAAAACAAAAACGAAAACATTTTTCGCCTTGACCTTCGCTTTTTAAAACGGAAAGCGAGTATCTAAAATTTTCATCCAAATCAAATATTGCGCTTATTCTGGGTGTAAAATTTGGTGAATCGGGTTCGAAACATCTTGTATTTAATGCGTTTACAAAAGCGTTTTTGTCGCCTTTTACTAAATAATCGCAAACTGTGTCAGTTTGGTCACCGTTTGTTACTACTACTGTATTATTAACTTTTTTTATCGGGTAATAAATTATTAAAGACGGGTCGGAAACCTTTGCAGCATCAAATGGATATATAGTGACATTTTCGCCCTCTTTTTCAAAAACTCTGTTACGGCTGTTAAGACTTCTGCCCATAATAAAGTACGCAACAGCAGCTTTGCCGCTTGGTGTAAGACCAATGATAATACCCCGCCCGTGATATGTATTGCTTTCTAAATATTTTTTTAAGTCTGTCATTTTTAATTTTTCCCTTTAACAATTTGCTTACAAATCTTTTGAGTCGCTTTCGGCAAAAGCTTCCACTCGGCTTTTTCCATTACTCTTTTTTGCAAAATTTCCGCTGTATCGTTTTTATGTACTTTTACTTTTTTTTGTGATATTATTTCTCCGCCGTCGGGAACTTCGTTTACAAAATGCACGGTTGCACCCGTATATTTATCACCATTTTTCAAAACTTGTTCGTGAACGCCCAAACCATAAAAACCTTTTCCGCAAAATTTCGGTATAAGCGACGGGTGAACGTTTATTATACGATTTGGGTAACGAGTTGTAAAATCTGCCGACAAAACACACAAAAAACCCGCAAGAACTATTAAATCAACGTCATACTCATCTAATATTTTAGTAATAGCGTTTTCAAAATCTGTTTGAGAGATATTTTTTTTGTTTATGACAAAATACGGAATACCGCAACTTCTCGCTCTCGTTATGGCATAGGCGTTTTCCTTGCTGGAAATTACGACTGCGATTTCACCGTCACTGATTATTCCGCTTTTTACGCTGTCTATAAGGGCTTGGAGATTTGTTCCGCCGCCCGAAACCAAAACAGCTATTTTTGCTTTCATTTATTTTTCCTCAACAAAAAATTACGCTTTCGTCGGATTTTACAATTTCACCAATTATATACGGCTGTTCGCCGTTTTCACGCAATATCGCCATTGCTTTGTCTGCATCCTGCTTTGAAACAGTAATACTCATACCAACACCCATATTAAAAGTGTTAAACATATCGTGGTCGGAAATTTTTCCCTGTTTTTTAATAAGCTCAAATATCGGTAATACTTTTACATCGTTTTTAATAATTTTTGCAGCCAACCCTTCGGGTATGCTGCGTGGAATATTTTCATAAAAGCCGCCGCCAGTAATATGCGAAACGCCCTTTACGGTGATTTTTTCAAACAGTTTCACCATAGGCTTGACGTAAATACGGGTTGGCGTCAATAATGTTTCGCCCAAAGTTTTTCCGCCAAGTTCATCGTAAACTTTATTTATATTGCCTTTTTTTTCAATCGCAAAAACTTTACGAACAAGCGAGAATCCGTTACTGTGTACGCCACTGCTTGACAAAGCGATAATAACATCTCCGCTTTCGGTTTTTTGTTTATCCAAAATTTTGTTTTTATCGACTACGCCAACGGCAAAACCCGCAAGGTCATATTCGTTTTCGGGGTAAAAGCCTGGCATTTCGGCTGTTTCGCCGCCGATAAGAGCGCATTCGGATTGTACGCAACCCTCCGCTATACCGGCGACGATGCTTGCCATTTTTTCGGGCACGTTTTTGCCCGTTGCGATGTAATCAAGGAAAAAGAGCGGCTTTGCTCCTGTGCAAATGATATCGTTTACACTCATTGCCACGCAGTCGATACCTACAGTATCGTGTTTGTCCATCAAAAAAGCTATTTTCAGTTTTGTACCGACGCCATCCGTACCGCTGACCAAAACGGGGTTTGCGATACCGCTTAGGTCAAGACCAAAGAGTCCGCCAAATCCGCCAATGTCGCCGATAACGCCACTGGTGATTGTTCTTGAAATATGTTTTTTCATCAGTTCTACCGCTTTATATCCTGCGGTAATATCGACGCCCGCTTTTTTGTAACTGTCGCTAAACGATTTCATTTTTTCTTCCTTCATTGTTTTTTTTACCAAAAAATTATTCTTCGGGTACTTGGGTAGGATAAAGTCCGTCAAAGCATGCTGTGCAGTAGCCTTTGTCATCATCACAAGGCATTTTCTTGCAGTTTTCCAAACTCAAATAACCAAGACTGTCGACGTTTATCATTTTTTTGATTTCTTCAAATGTGTAGTTGCATGCTGCCAAAACGTCTCTTGATTTTATATCTGTGCCGTAGTAGCAAGGATTGATAAACGGCGGTGAAGATATACGCAAATGCACTTCTTTTGCACCCGCTTCTCTAAGAAGTTTTACAAGTTTTGCGCAAGTTGTGCCACGTACGATACTGTCGTCAACCATAACTACACGTTTGCCTTTTACCACGTCTGAAACGGGATTAAGTTTTATTCTTACCCGTTTTTCACGGAATTTTTGACCCGCATCGATAAAAGTTCTACCGATATATTTGTTTTTAATCAAACCGATGTCGTAAGGAATACCGCTTTTGTGCGAGTAACCAATCGCTGCATCAACGCCCGAATCGGGAACGCCGATAACGATGTCCGCTTCCACAGGATATTGCTCCGCCAAAAAAGCACCTGCGCGCATTCTTGCACGATGCACCGAATAACCGTCGATAACGGAGTCAGGGCGAGCAAAATACACATATTCGAAAATACAAAGTCCTCTTTTGCATTTGTCGCAGTTTGTAGTAACGTTTTTAATTCCGTCCGCAGAAAAAACAATAATTTCGCCGGGCTGAACATCATGGACAAGTTTTGCTCCCACTGCATCCAAAGCGCAGCTTTCGCTGGCAACAACGAAACTTCCGTCCGCTGTTTTTCCGTAACAAAGAGGGCGAATACCGTGTTGGTCACGGACAGCAATTATTTTGTTGTGCGACATAATTACAAGTGAATACGCACCGACAAATTTTGCCATTGCGATATTGACGGCTTCTTCAAGACTGTTTGTTTTGAGTCTTTCTTTAATTATCATATAAGCCATAATCTCAGCGTCGCTTGTGGTATGGAAAATCATACCGCTCATTTCAAGCTCTTCACGAAGTTCTTTTGCGTTTATGATACTGCCGTTATAGGCAATCGCCATTCTGCCTTTTGTGTGGTTTACTACTAGCGGTTGAGCGTCGGGACGACTGTTGTGACCTGTGCCGTAACGCACGTGTCCAAGCGCCATATTGCCGTCGCCCAAAAAATCGATTGTTTCATTTGTAAAAACGTCATCGACAATGCCAAGGTCCTTATGTGTGCGGAATTCATTCGTTTCATTGTCATTTACGACAATACCCGCACTTTCCTGACCTCTGTGCTGCAAAGCGAAAAGTCCGTAATAAGTGAAAGTCGCAACATTAGTGCGTTTTGGACTTATTATGCCAAACAATCCGCATTCTTCATTTATTTTTCTCATTTTTCTACTCCTTACTAAAA
>DAOPIV010000099.1:0-3685 GCA_035399325.1 Clostridia bacterium
TAGGAGGACAATATATGGCTCAATATTCACACGAAGTACAAAATATGACGTGCATTGCCAAAGGCTGCGATCACGGTCCGGCTCCAATACCTGAAGAAGGCAAATGGATTCAGGCAAAAGAAATAAAAGATATTTCAGGCTTGACTCACGGCGTGGGCAGATGCGCACCCCAGCAAGGCAGTTGCAAGCTTACGCTTAATATCAAAGAAGGCATCATTGAAGAAGCTTTGATTGAAGTAATGGGTTGTTCGGGTATGACGCATTCCGCCGCCATGGCGGGAGAAATACTCCCAGGTAAAACAGTGCTTGAAGCATTAAACACCGACCTTGTTTGTGATGCGATAAACACCGCTATGCGAGAACTGTTTTTACAAATAGTTTACGGCAGAAGCCAAACGGCTTTTTCCGATGCGGGATTACCCATTGGCGGAGCTTTGGAAGACCTTGGCAAAGGTATGCGGTCACAAACCGGCACTATTTATTCCACAAAAGCAAAGGGCGTAAGATATTTGGAACTTACAGAAGGTTATGTTACCCGACTTGCGCTTGACCAAAACGATGAAATAATTGGTTACGAATATGTGCATCTTGGCAAACTTATGCAGATGATTACCGATGGCGTTAGCGGCAACGAAGCTTTGGCAAAAGCTACAAACCATTACGGCAGATTTGATGCGGCTGCTAGATACATCAATCCACGCAAGGAATAAGGAGGGTAATTTTTATGAGTATAGTTTTTGAAAACTACGACAGAAGAAAAGAAAAATTGGATGCGGAATTGCCCAAATTAGGCATCAAAAGTCTTGAAGAAGCAAAAAATATTTGCGACGCAAAAAATATTAATGTTGACAAAATAGTAAAGGGTATTCAGCCTATCGCTTTTGAAAATGCTGTTTGGGCGTATACTTTGGGCTGCGCAATCGCTATAAAAAACAGTGTAAAAACGGCTGCGGAAGCAGCAACCGCTATCGGACAAGGACTCCAAGCCTTTTGTATACCAGGAAGCGTTGCGGACAACCGCAAAGTCGGTTTGGGTCACGGCAATCTCGGAGCAATGCTCCTTACCGAAGAAACAAAATGCTTTTGTTTCTTGGCGGGACACGAAAGTTTTGCTGCGGCTGAGGGTGCTATCGGTATCGCTATGAAAGCCAACAAAGTAAGAAAAAGCGAATTGCGTGTTATTTTGAACGGACTTGGCAAAGATGCCGCATATATAATCAGCAGAGTAAACGGTTTCACTTACGTTCAAACAAAATTTAATTATTACACCGAAGAGCTAACTATCGTAGATGAAAAAGTTTTTGGCAGCGGCGAAAGAGCAAAAATCCGCTGTTATGGCACAGACGACGTAAACGAAGGCGTCGCAATAATGAAACTTGAAAAAGTGGACGTTTCTATTACTGGAAACAGCACAAACCCCACCCGTTTCCAGCACCCCGTTGCAGGCACATACAAAAAATGGTGTGTTGAAAACGGCAAGAAGTATTTTTCAGTGGCAAGCGGCGGCGGCACCGGCAGAACGCTTCACCCCGACAATATGGCTGCGGGTCCGGCTTCTTATGGTTTAACAGACACAATGGGAAGAATGCATTCTGACGCACAATTTGCGGGCAGCAGCTCCGTTCCAGCTCACGTTGAAATGATGGGACTTATCGGAATGGGCAACAACCCCATGGTTGGAGCGACAGTCGCTTGTGCAGTTGCTGTTATGGAAGCGCAAAAATAATACTAGGCGTAACTATTATAAAAATTAAAAGCGTGTTTAAATACACGCTTTTCTTATATAAATTTTTTTTATTCATATGCGAAAAACGCATAATAGTAAAAATCTAAATCACCAGTTTTGTTAACGCAAGAACTATTAGCATGATGCCTGAAAATATATTAAAGCCTTTGAGACGGAAAAATTTTTTTGAAAAAATAACGCCAAGTCCCGAACAGACAAAATGAGTTACACATAATCCCAAAACTATCCAAACGCTGACATAACCCAAAAAAGCGAAAGAAAACGAAGCCAACGCCCCGTCCGTAGCCACGCCCACAGCCAAAGCGAAACTCAGCCAGTTTGAGTTTTCGTTCTTTACCTTAATATCGCTTTCGTCTTTTCGCAATATATTAAATGCGCCGACAAGGGCAAGCAATATGCAGCCTATGTATTTGATATTCGGCAACACACTTGCCAATAATTTCCCCAAGTACATTGACGCAAGGCAGATAAAAAAAGTCACTATTCCCGCAAGACACGGAAAAAATAATGATTTATCTTTAACCGAAAATCCCACAAAAAAACAATCCACCGATACGGCAAGCACAGTCACGGCAATATAGAAATAGTCCATAAATTATACTATGACGATTGTTCTATTTGGGGTGAAAAGACGTTTTAAAAATAAACAAAACTAATTTAGATAGGTCTTTAAAATAAAAAACGGTGATTTTCTTCACCGTTTTGTAAGTTTTATTATCAATCGTCGTTGTTATTAAAATAATTTAGATGTTTTTCTATTTCAAAACGAGTCCAAGGCTCGATTTCGGGCGGATAGCATTGAAAAACCATTTTCTCTTTGGTTGTCGGGTGGTTGAAAGAAAGCTCGTACGCCCACAAAGCAAGGTTATGCCCTTTTGCCAAAATATCGCCGTGATAACGAACATCGCCGAAAACGGGATTGTTTATGCTGGAAAATTGTACTCTTATTTGGTGACTTCTACCCGTTTCCAAGCGGATTTTCGCCAGTGAAATAACTCCCAAATCCTCCACTATTTTGTATTCCAGTTCCGCTCTTTTTGCGCCTTCCGTTGCACTCGTTGCCACATACACACTGTTTGTCAGTGGATTTTTTTTTAGCCAAGTTATGAGTTGTCCTCTTTTTTCCTTTGGACAGCCGTTTAGTACAGCCAGATATTTTTTCTCCGTTTCGTCGGTTATTATGGCTTCGCAAAGTCTTGCCGCACTCTTGCTGTTGCGAGCAAAAACCATAACTCCGCCCGTCGGTCTGTCTAATCTATGAACCAGTCCCAAAAAAGCTTCGCCGGGTTTCTCGTATTTGACTTTGATATATTCCTTTAATAACGTAAGTAAATCTTTGTCTCCCGATGAATCCGCCTGCGTGGGCATATTTTGCGGTTTTACCACAACCAAAATTTGATTGTCTTCATAAAGAACGGGAACGTCGTCCATTGTAAAATTTCTAGCCATTTTCATTTTCTCCTAAATATATGCCCGAGGCGCCGCAAGGCAGCGTAACGTCTTTCTCCCGAGTAGGCAGACCGATTTCATATGCCTCGAACAAGCCCTCACGCTTTAACGCTCTTGCCAAAACGTTTTGAATAACTTGCGGTTGGAGTCCAGTTGTGTAGCTGTTTATCAATACAAACAATGGTTTTTCAACCAAAACTTTCTCACACAGTTCGACAAATTCGTATAAATCGTTTTCCAGCTTCCATATTTCGCCGCTTGCACCCCTGCCGTAACTGGGCGGATCCATAATGATAGCGTCGTATTTTTTCTCTCTTTTTATTTCTCGTAAAACAAATTTTTTGCAGTCGTCAACGATAAATCTTACGTTTGCGTTATTAAACCCCGAAAGACGCAAGTTTTCGCCGCAACGTTCCACCATATTTTTGGCGGCGTCCACATGACACACGCTTGCACCTGCGCTTACACAAGCAACGGTCGCTCCGCCTG
>DAOPIV010000100.1:0-3673 GCA_035399325.1 Clostridia bacterium
CCGTTAGCTAAAATTACACAAACAAAAATCCCAGTGCATTGAAAGCAAAACCTATTGCTATTATTCCTACGACTACTATTGCTATAAACGCCGCCAAAAGTTTTGGTTTGACTGCCTTTGAAAGCATTATCATACTGGGCAGGGACAGTGCGGTGACACTCATCATAAACGCTAAAATAGTGCCTACGCCTACACCCTTGGTAAACAACGCTTCCGCAACGGGTATTGTGCCGAAAATGTCGGCATACATAGGCACGCCTACAAAAGTTGCAACAAATACGGAATACCATTTATCTTGACCCAAAACTGCTTCAACCCAATCAGTCGGGACAAAATTGTGGATAGTCGCCCCTATCGCCACGCCGATGAAAATATATATCCATACCTTTTTTATCACACCTTTGAGTTGATCAAGCGCATACACAGCTCTTTCTTTTTTTGTAGGTTCTGAGATTTCGGATGAATCGACGGCAGTTTCGCTTTTTGAAATATATTCACGCACATCTAAGCCTATTCCCGTTTTTTCGATTATTGTTCCGCCGATAACCGCAAGTATCAATCCGACAATTACGTAAACTCCCGCAATGGGAAAACCAAAAACACTGGCGAGCAAAATAAACGCTCCCAAATCCACCAAAGGACTGGAAATCAAAAAACTGAAAGTAACTCCGCTGCTTATTCCCGCACGGGTAAAGCCCATAAACAAAGGTATGGACGAGCAGCTGCAAAAAGGCGTTACCGTGCCTAATAATGCCCCCATTATATTTGCGCCGATACCTTTATATTTTGACAAAATAACTTTGGTTTTTTCGGGCGGAAAATAGCTTTGGATATATGAAATGATAAAAATAAGCAAACTTAATAAAAAGAATATTTTTATCGAGTCGTAAAGGAAAAATATTAACGCCTTACCCCAAAGCGACGCTGCGAACGTTGCGCCGAATATCGCCGTGATAAGCGACTCTATTACCGTATTAAGCCATTTTATGCCTAGAATCTGGTCGGAAATAAAGAGATAAAAAGCTTTTATACCATATACCCCTCCCACAAGCCAAGCAATCAAATTTGCTACACCTATTAAAAAAATCACAATGCCGACAATAAGCCAGGCTTTCTTTTTTCCGCTTATTTTTTCCATTTAATTCACCTTTTTAAATAATATTACTTGCTTATTTTGCGGAAATAAACGCTAAAAACTCTTCATAAACTGCTTTGTTTACCAAGTAATGACGCCATTTGCCGACTTTTCTATTTGATACCAGTCCACTATCAACCAAAATTTTCATATGATAACTTAATGTAGGCTGTGAAAAATTGAATTTCTCCAAAATTTTACATGCACACATCTCGCCGTCTTTGATCAACTTAAAAATATTTATTCTAGTCTCATCGCCAAGAGCTTTGCATATCAAAGCGCAATCGGCTTCGTTCATAATCTTCTCCTTTATTATATAGAGATTTGTCTATATATTATTACAATTTTTTATTACTGTCAATCTATTTGCAAATAGTTTTAGTAACTGGTATTATGTTGCAAACGAAATCAAAATGTGATAAAATACGCTAAAATTAGAAAACAATAATTTTATGAAAAGAAAAATATATATCAAAAACAGCATACTTTCGATTGCTCAATATCTTTCGTCCGATGCCAAGGCAGATTATGACAGCTGGCAAGAGACCGAAACGCAAAAAAGTTATAATTACAAAATTAAATCCGATTTCACCGAGTTTTCAAGCAAAAAACGCAATCACAGATTTTATGCCGCCATTACGCTTAACGATGAAAATCAAACTCTAATAGGTTTCGTTATGCTTTCGCCCCCTGATAGTCCGCCAGACCTTGCCATAAGAATTAAACGAGCGTTCCAAAATAATGGTTATGGCTCGTCTGCTTTTGCGTTGGCTACGGATTATTGCATAAACAAACTCGGGTATGATAAAATATATGCTGGGTGCTTTGAAACAAATATAATCAGCAGAAAAATGCTGATTAAGTGCGGATACAAGCCTAATCCCGAAGGAAATACCATAGAAACCAATATTTATACAGGTGAAAAAATAATACAATACGATTATGTTTTTGAAAAATTGTAAATGATAAGGAGAAAAAATGATACAAGATATAGTAAAAAATCAGCGGGAATTTTTTTTGACAGGCGAAACTTTGGACATAGATTTTCGGTTGACACAACTGAAAAAATTGAGAAATTCACTTATACAAAACCAAACCGATATTTACAACGCTTTTATGGCGGACTATCATAAGTGTGAGTTTGACGTTGTTTCCACCGAACTTGGCATGGTAATATCTGAAATAGACTTTATGCTCTCTCACCTGAAAAAACTTGCAAAACCGAAAAAAGTACGCTCAAATTTGATAAATTTTCCGTCTCGTGGACTGCTCGTTTTTGAACCTTACGGCGTTTCACTCATTATGTCGCCGTGGAATTATCCCTTACAGCTTGCTCTTGCTCCGCTCGTGGGTGCAATCGCAGGCGGAAATACGGCGGTTGTTAAACCGGGAAATTACGCTCCCGAAGTGTCAAAAGTTATCCGTCAAATCCTTTCCGTTTTTGACGAGAAATACATTGCCACAGTATTGGGCGGAAGGGATGAAAATATCGAGCTTCTTGACCAGCGATTTGATTTTATATTCTTCACAGGCGGTACTATTGTGGGCAAGCTTGTAATGGAAAAAGCCGCAAAAAATCTCACCCCCGTCGTGCTTGAACTTGGTGGAAAATCGCCTTGTATTGTCGATAATGACGCCAATATTGATTTGGCTGCTAAAAGGGTTGCGTGGGGAAAATATCTCAATGCAGGTCAAACTTGTGTTGCGCCCGATTATGCGCTCGTTCACAAAACCGTGTTGGATAAATTTACTGAAAGGCTTATTTTTTGGATAAAAAATTATTATTACAGCGACGGCAAAATTACTGAAAACTTTACTCATATAATAAACGACAAACATGTTGAACGCTTGCATGGACTTATTGATAAAAATAAGGTCGTTTTCGGCGGCGCAGGCAATGGTCGTTTGCTGGAACCTGTAATAATGACAAATATTACCCGTAGCGATGCAGTAATGGGCGAAGAAATATTCGGACCCATTTTACCGATACTTACTTTTGACGATTTTATAGCAGAAATCGATACGCTAAAACGATTGGAAAAACCCCTTGCGTTGTATTATTTCGGTTCAAACAATGCCCATATCGAAAAAATTTCAAACGAAGTGTCTTTTGGCGGCGGTTGCATAAACGATGTAATTATGCACCTTACGACGGAAACATTGCCTTTTGGCGGTGCTGGCAACAGCGGTATGGGAAGCTATCACGGTAAAAAATCATTTGAGACTTTCACCCATCAAAAAAGCATTTTACATAAAGGAAAAGCAGAAATAAATCTCAAATATCCCCCATACAGCGACAAGAAACTAAAATTTATTAAAACATTTATGAAATGTAAATAATTAGCAATACAAACCAAAAAAATAATTTTTGTATTTAATAAAATTTATTGACAAAATCCAAGCGATGCCTATATAATATTAAAGCTATCGCTTGCGAGAATGGCGGAATCGGCAGACGCGCACGTTTAAGGGGCGTGTGGATTATCCGTGTGAGTTCAAGTCTCACTTCTCGCACCAAATAAAAAAGACCCCCATTTT
>DAOPIV010000101.1:0-3620 GCA_035399325.1 Clostridia bacterium
ATACTTCTCTACCAAATCCCAAAAAGTTTCGCTGTGATTAAACACACTCAGATGAGCAAATTCGTGCAAAATCACATAACGCTGTAACTCGTACGGCATCATAACGATACGAGAATCAATCACAATGCGTTTATTTGCGTCGCATTTGCCCCACACCCTTGTTCCCCTAATAAACTTGACTGAGATTTCCGCAGGACACACGCCGAGTTCGGTTCCAATTTTGGAAATAAGATCTCTCAGATGCTCGTCTGCATAATCTTTTATAAATTTCACGGTTTCTCTGCGTCTTTTTTCAAAATTTCCGTACAAGCGTGGCGAGATATATAATCCATCTACCGCTAATCGTGTCTTGGTGTCACTTGCAGGCAAAATGTCAAGAGTTTTGCCGTTTAACAAAGTCTGCTCAAAAGAATAAATCGCCGAAAAATCGGTCTTGCGCTTTGTTATTTCATCAATTTTTTTATTGATCCATTTAGTGTTAGAACATATAAACTCGTTTATTTTTTCAGTTGGATAACCTATTGGCGCAGAAATAGCAAGAGTGTTTTCATCCTTCACTCTCATTGATACCCTTTTTTGATTTCGTCTTGTAATCAATACATTCATATTAGCACCATTTTAACATATTTCCCTCTTTTGTAATACAAGAATGATGTTGTATTTTGTATAAATTACTACCTTGTGAAAAGCGTTCTTTATGAAAAGTGGTCTCATATTTGAAAAACTTTTAGCTTTATAAACGAGAATTATTTCATTTTCTTGACCAAAATCATTATTATGTAACGCATAGTAGTATAAATCTTGACATCATAACCCTTTTTGAATTATAATAAGTAAAAAATAAAGGAAAAAGGTTAATTTTTATGACTGAAAACACCTTTTCAAAGCATAATATTGAGACAATCATACTTTGTTCATTAACCGTAGGCGATAAATATGGTTATGAAATCGCTTCCGAAATTAACGCCGCAACAAAAACGGAGATAAAACAGCCTACTCTTTATAATTATTTAAAAAAGCTTGAAACGAACGGGTTGATTGAGTCTTACTGGGGAGACGAATCAAACGGCGGTCGTCGTAAATATTTTAAAATTACAGCCAAAGGTGCGGAAAATTTGAAAAATTTTGACGCAGCCGCAGTCACCAATGAATTTACGACGCAAGATTTTGCGAAAGAACAGTTTGACGGCGAAAACAAAACCGAAAGTATGAATGAAAATTTATATAAATCAAAACAAAACCGAAAAAAGTACACTTCCAGCGTGAATGAACAAATGAATTTGCAGATGCAACTTGATGATTTGATGTCTGGAACAGGTGCAAAAGCAAAAACATTTGATGCCGGCAAAATTGAAAGCACAGCTAGCAATACAAATTTTAAGGAAGATTTGAATGAAAACCCAATAGATGAAAGTATCGTAAAAGATTCCCCCATTGAGCAGCGTGAAAACAAGCGTCATTCGTTTTTTAATAATGATACTCTTAATGAACCCGAACAAGACAAGCTTGCAGAAACGCCTTTTGATGAAACAAAAACCGAACAAAAACTTACTCCGCAGCATTTTGATGAAGTTCGTCTAGAACAACAGACAAAAAATAATGATGATCTTGATTTTTATGCAAAGTTTGAAGAAAAACTCAATGAAAAGATAGGCACGAAACAGCAGAAAAATCCGAATAAAGAAAAAGAAGATAATTACAAACACATCATTAGCAATCTTCTTGGCAAACAGCTTGAGGATGAATCACTGAAAGACTTGTCAAAAAAACCCGAGATCAATCTTGACGATTTCTCCGACCCAAATCTGTCTGCACTGGAAAACACAGCGGAGAAATTCGCCGAAAAAGGCATAAGAATAAATTTTTACAACAAAGAAACCTCAGTCTATAAACCACAAGCAATGCTTTATAAAAATAAAATTAACTTTACTGCGGGCTGGATTACATACGGAATATTTTTGATTGAAATGCTAGTTGTATGGTTGTTTTTTAAAGATGCTTTACCTCTTACAACCGTCGGCTATTTTCTTGGTGCATTTGCGCTGATGCCCGTTTCATTATCTATAGCTTTTTTGATCAACCCTACCTTAAAAAGAAAACCGAATTTTAGATTTGGTTATCATTTCACAAACGCTTGGATAACGTTTATTTTGCTGGCGATACTAGACTTTTCAGTTAACGTTCTGCTTTTACGCATAGTATTTACAGATATTTCTTCGGTTTTAGTCCAAATCGTTTTGCCGCTAATCACCGCCCTATCACTGCCATGGTACGTGCTGTTTTATAAAATAATTTTCAAAAAAATGTTGGTGTAAAAAAACATAAATATAAATTAAAAGAAAACGGTTTTTTAAAACCGTTTTCTTTGTTTTTAATAAATGCCTGCTTGTATCAAATTTCCTTTTACAGTCATGATTTCTTATAAAAAATATTCAAAACAATATGCGAATAATTCCCATTAACAATGACTTATATAGCGACAAAAAGTCGAAAGGTCAATATTTATCGAAAGCATTTCTCTGTGTGTTTTAAAGTCAGCGGTTTTAATCATAACTCCCCTTTTTATTTTTGATAGCGTCACGGGCGAGTTTGTCACAAAGGTTGTTAAATTCATCGTCGGCGTGTCCTTTGACTTTGACAAATTTTACAGTATGTGTTTTCATAAATTTTGTCAGTTTTTGCCACAGCTCTTTATTGGCTACAGGTTTGTTTTCGGATGTTTTCCAGCCGTTAACCGTCCATGTGTCCAGCCAGCCGCTGTTTATGGCATTGACAATATAAGCCGAGTCAGAGCGTATTTCCGCCTCAGACGGCGTTTTGAGAGCGGATAAAGCGTTTACAACGGCAGTTAGTTCCATAATATTATTTGTCGTATTGGGCGAATAACCGCTTAGTATTTTGACGTAATCCTGCCCATTTGCCAACTTGCACGACAAACGTGCTGCCCAGCCGCCCTCGCCAGGGTTGCCCGAACATGCGCCGTCGGTAAAAATCGTTACAAATGGTTTGCTTTTATCGCCTTTTTTCATATTCTCTCCATTATTTTTATGTCAATATTTGTGATTTTATATAATTTTTTTTGTAATTGAAGTTTATACATTTGACTAAACGTTTTAACTAATTTATAATATATTCACTTAGGGGAGTGGCTCAACGGTAGAGTAGTGGTCTCCAAAACCATCGGTTGCGTGTTCGAATCGCGTCTCCCCTGCCACTTATAAGACTCTATGACTGCAAATGTGCGGTTATAGGGTTTTTTCGTTTCAGCGGTTTTTATAGATATATGAAACTATCTAATATTAAAATATTAACATACTGTGAAAGAAAATTCAAATATTATCTAGAATAATAAGCAATCTCTTTAAAATCGATTTTGAAACGACTTAATTTTTTTTGATTTCTTTATCTAAATAATTATAGCTTAATGCAAAAAAGCAAACAAAAAATACCGCAAATTTCTTGCGGTATTTTTGTTTTTTGATTAAATCGGATTGTAGATATTTGCTTAGCTTTTTTTCGGCTTGCAAATCAATTATAATTGCAAAATAAAACTAATTATTTTGCGAAATCAACGCTGCGGGTTTCCCTTATAACGTTAACTTTGATTTGTCCGGGATATT
>DAOPIV010000102.1:0-3455 GCA_035399325.1 Clostridia bacterium
GCAACCGCTATTATTATTGCAATTTTTTTTAGTGATTTCATTCTTCCAATCTCCTAGGATATACAACCCGTCCTTTTTCTTTTTTGTTAGCCAAATAAGTCATTAGCGGAGATAAAAGTGGCACTCCATATTGAATAATCCAAAATACAAAACCGTAACCGTCCCTTGAGAACAAGTCGAAAACAGTATCTTTTACTTTTACAAAAACAGGCACTATTATCATTGGCAATGCAACTACTAAATTTGTCCAATACGGATTTTTGTGTTCGCTTATTTCGAAAATATATTTTAAACACCTGTTGCAACAGAAAAACTGCAAAGCCGTTTTTATAAACAAAGTAAACAGCAAAATTGATACAAACAACCAATCTATCCGCCCGCTGGTAGTAAGCTTTACACTGAATTGAGAAACTTTACTCAGAACAGACTGGCTTTGTACGGTAAGTTGGTCAAACAATGCAATGAAAAGAATATTCATAAATACAGTGAGTGCCATAGCAACGATATATGCCGTGCTTAATGTAAGGACATATTTTTTGTTGGGTTTAAAATCTCCCATAATATAAGCAATAAAGCAAAAATCAGAAAACCAAAATGTGTTTTTCATTGCCGTTTCCAAAACGGGTTCAATTCCGTCGTCAAGAATAGGTTTAATATTTGAAAAATCAGCATTTCGTGCCGCCAAAAACAGCATTATTCCAAAAGACAAGTATATTATTACAAACAATATTTCGCATAATCGAGCAAAATTGTTCATGCCTTTTCTTGCCATAAACAATGATAAAGCTGCGATAGGAATAATAAATGCGGGCCAGTTTGTTTTTATCGCAAACGTAACGGAAAAAAGTTCGAGACAAGATTCCATTATTACAGCAGCTCGCAGATATATATATAAAAACATGATCAAAAATAGAATTTTACTGACCGCTTTCCCTATAGTACGGTCAAAAATATCTTTAAGTGATAGTCTTTCCGTATTGAGCTTCAATGCCCACATTAAAAACAAAAAACATATAAAATCAACAGCAAAAATTAAGCAAATAGATATCCAGTAATCTCTGCCTGCGCCTTTTGCCATCAAGGAGGGAAGTGAGAGATATTTACCTACAGGCACAATCAACATCAATATTATTGCGACTTGTTCAGTCTTCACTTTATTGTTCATTTGTGTCCTCCTGACGAATAACGTTGTCTTGTTTGATAGACAAAGGTCGGCTAATTTGTTTTGTTAGTCTCTTTTTAAAAATTGCATCTTTTCTGTCTTCCGAAACATTTGGCGCAAAAGGAGCAAGATAAGGCGTCCCGAATGTTTCCAAAGATATCACATATGAAAGCAAAAACATAATCGCCAAAATCATTCCGTGAAGTCCCATCATACCCCCGATAAAAACTAATATTAGGCGAATAAGCGTAAACAATAAGGTATTGTCGGGAATTGTATACAGGCCAATGCTTGAAAGTGCGCCAATCATAACTGCGGGAGCGCTCAAAAGTCCAGCTTTTACAGCGGCGTCTCCAAGCACAACTGCACCGATAATTGACAAACTCAACCCCGCTATAGACGGCATTCGAGCATTTGCCTCCCTCAAAATATCAAAAAGCACCAGCACCAACACCATTTCGGCAAAAGGCGTGAAAGGTATAGGCTCGGTTGAACTTAGTATGGTTATCAAAAATTTTGCAGGAATAATGTGATAGTTGTATAATTGAAAAGTTACGTACAGAGCGGGCAACAGCAAAGAAGTAAATGCCGACAGCACACGCAAAAATCTGCCCATAGAAGCAATCACGGGGGAATCGTAATAGTCTTCGGGACTTTGAATGTCTTCTATAAACATATACGGCACAGTCAAAACTATAGGCGAGCCGTCCACTATTATTGCAACCCTGCCTTCCAATAGACGGGACACAACCACATCGGGTTTTTCCGCTGACCCTACCATTTTGAAAACAGTGCATTTCGGACTGTCTAAAAAACTTGAAATATAAGACGCATCTACAACGCCGTCAATATTTATCGCTCTAATTTTTTGCAAAACCATATCCACAGTTGTGCGAGCAGCTATTGTATCAATGTAACATACCGCAATAACAGTGTCGGTATATCTTCCGACACTAAGATTTTCGATTTTGAAATCAGCACTCTTAATTCTTTTGCGTAACAATGTGATATTTTGTTGCATGCTTTCAACAAAACCTTCACGAGGACCTTTTGTGACGTTTGTTGTAGGCGGTTGCGCTATACTCCTGCCTTCAGTCGTCCGTGTGTCTACGGCAATGCAAGTGTTTTCATCGCCGCAAAAAATAAGACTGTTTCCGTTGAGAAACTTCTTTTGCATTTGGTCATATGTGACACATATTTCCGCTCCCACACCAAAAGCAACCTTGTCATATATGTCTTGAGCCGATGTAAGTTTTTGTGCGGATGCTCGGACAACACTTTCGATTACGCAATCAGCGACAGTCTTGTCGCTCACCATTGCGTCAAGACTCAATATATCAACGGATTTGCCCGCAGTCTGAATTGTCCGAAGTCTCAAGCCGTTTTCCAAAGACAACAGTTTTCTTTTTGATGTGTCCAAATACGATTTCATGTTGTTAGTTTGTAATGGCTGTAATATTTTTATTACTAAAAAAGAGCAAAAAAAGACCCGTTCAATATTGAACGGGTAAAAATTTGAAAATTTTGTTTAGTCAGCGACGGGAGCAAGCAAAGCCATAACTCTAGCACGTTTTATAGCGATTGCAAGTTCTCTTTGGTGCTTAGCGCACACGCCGCTTATTCTTCTGGGAATAATCTTGCCCTTTTCCGTAATGTATTTTTTGAGTTTCGCAATATCTTTATAATCTATATATTCTGATTTTTCAACGCAAAAAGTACAAACTTTTCTACGGGGCGAACGTCTTACTGGACGTTTTACAGCGTTTTTATCATCCATTTGCCACATATCTCCTTTTTAAAAATTTTAATTAAAACGGCAGTTCGGAATCGTCTTCCAATGGTGTCAGGTCGTCGATTTTTTCGGGTTTTTTGCTGTATCCGCCGTCAGAAGTTGTGCTTCCCTGCGGTTTGCCCAAAAATTCTACGTTATCGGCAACAACTTCCGTAACATATTTCTTTTCGCCGTCTTTTTCATAACTGCGGGTTTGTATAGTACCCGTTACGGCACATTGGCTGCCCTTTGTCAAATATTTTGCACAGTTTGTCGCTTGATTACGCCATACAACGATAGGGATAAAATCCGCTTGCTCGTTTCCATTAGCGTCTTTATAGGTGCGGGTTATTGCAATAGTAAACCTGCATACATCAATACCTGACGGTGTCGTATTCAACTCGGGGTCTCTGGTCAATCGGCCTATCAAAATAGCTTTGTTCATTTTTTCTCTCCGTTATTTTTTCAAAATCATAAAACGCATAACAGAGTCAGTAATTTTCATAACACGTTCGATTTCGG
>DAOPIV010000103.1:0-3307 GCA_035399325.1 Clostridia bacterium
TTTGTAAACGGGTTTGCCAAATTTGCTTTTTTCAATAAATTTAAATAAGTGTCATTGCCGCCAGCTTTGCAAAGTTCGACATAATCCTTCCATGCGGATTTGTGATCGGCTTTGTCTTTGCCGTAAAACTCATATGCCGAGATTTGTGCCAAAGCGTAGTCAATGTAGTAAAAAGGATAAAGATAAATGTGTTGTTTTTGCATCCAGAATCCGCCGTTAGCCAAAAACTCGTTTCCGTCATAATCACGCCAAGGCATATATTTTTTCTCGATTTTTTTCCAAGTTTCGAGTCTGCCTTCGCTTGTCATTTTTGGGTTGTGGAATACTTCGTGTTGAAATTCATCCACAGCAGCCATATAAGGAAGTCCCATCAGTCTTTCAGCAATAAGTAAATATTTTGCTTTATCGGCGCCTTCGCCAAAGAATTCTTTCGCCCAAGGAAATGTAAAATGTTCCATCGCAATAGAATGAATTTCACACACTTCCATTGTTGCGTCAACAGTTTCGGTGAGCTGATTGTTCCGCATAGATAGATAAAAATTGAAACAGTGACCCGCTTCGTGAGTCAAAACACGGTGATCAGCTCCAGTGCCGTTGAAGTTTGAATAAATAAACGGCGTGCCGTAATTTGGCAAAACTGAGCAGTAACCGCCCATATGCTTGTTTGGCTTTGTCACTAGATCATAGACTTCGTGTTCTACCATAAAGTCGAAAAATTCTCCCGACTCATATGACATTTCGTGATACATTTTTTGAGCTTTTGCAATAAGTTCATCAGGTGTACCAATAGGATTTGCATTGCCGTCAGGGAACAGAATTTTTTCGTCGTAATAATGCAGTTTTTCCACTCCAAGTCTTTCCGCTTGGCGTTTTGCAAGTTTTTCAGCCAAAGGCGTGACGACTGTAAGTATTTGTTCACGGAAAGCCGCCACATCTTTTTCGTTGTAATCAAAACGATGACGTACAAGGTATATCATATCTATGTAATCTTTAAAACCAAGTCGCTTTGCCATTTTGCTTCGAATGGTGATAAGTTCTTGGTAAATATCGTTCAGTTTTTCCGAAATATTTTCATACATTATCGCCCAAGCTTGCATAGCTTGTTTTCTCAGCTGACGATCTTCATTTTCCATAAATTTCAGCAAGCCGTAAAAATTGCATTTTTGTCCTTGAAATTCGCAAGATTGGGTAGCGATAAGTTTTGAATATTCCATTGTCAGTTTTGACTCTTTCATTTCCAAAAACATATTTTTTACGGATGTGACTTTATTGTCCGCTTCAAGCTGTTTAAAAAAAATCTCGCCGTATTTATCGGAAAATTCTTTTTTGAATGGCGTGCTTAATATAGCCTGATAAACTTTTTTTGTCGCACCAGTGAGCAAAGCGATATTTTTGTAAAAATACTGCATTTCTTCTTCGTAAAACTTGTCGGCAGTATTTATGTGCTGGCGTATTTGGCATAGACATCCGTTTGTCATTTGATCGCGCCTAAGCTGTTCCATTTTCATCAAAGCATCGTCAGCGGCCTGAAAATCCTTTGCATTTTTAAACTCTTTTGTAGCGTTAACTAAATCTTTCTTCATTTTTATAAAATCGATACGTTTAAATTCGATTTCGGAAAATTTGCCGAATGGTTGAAATTGCATAACATTTCTCCTTTTATATTTGGTGGCATAATTGTACCAAATAAAAAATTCCTTTGCAATAAAAGGCAACGAATAGTTGACAAAAATATGCCGATTAAAAATTATTTTAAATTTTTTTTGCCGTTTTTGAACAATACTCAAAAAAATTGACAAATTTTTCTAAAAGTGGCATACTTATCGGGTAAAAAATAACATTTATGATAAGAAAAAATTTTAAAAAACTTAGTAATTATCAAATAATCGCATTAGCGTATTTGTTGGTGATATTTGCGGGAGCGGCATTACTGTCCCTGCCCGTAGCATCGAAAACGGGTGCATTTACCCATTTTTTTGATGCGCTCTTTACCGCAACGAGCGCAACCTGCGTTACGGGACTTGTGGTTTTTGACACCTTTACGCATTGGAGCGGTTTTGGTCAAGCAATCATACTTTTGCTTATCCAAATTGGCGGAATGGGATTTATGACTATCACAACCCTATTCATTTTGTTTGTGAAACGTCACCTCACCCTTTCGGAAAAATCTTTGTTTGCACAGTCCGCTTCGGCAATGAATCTTGGTATCGTGGGCGTTTTAATAAGACAAATTGCCTTAGGCACTTTGATTTTCGAAACGGCGGGGGCAATATTGTTGTCTATTAGATTTATTCCCGTTTTCGGTTGGGGTAAAGGCATATGGGCGGCTGTATTCCATTCCGTTTCCGCTTTTTGCAATGCGGGCTTTGACATAATGGGCGGACTGGGCGAGTTTTCTTCTCTCGCATATTTTTCGGGCGATATACTTGTCAATCTCGTCATTATGTGCCTTATTGTTGTCGGCGGACTGGGATTTTTGGTTTGGGGCGACATTATCGGAAGTAAATTCCGTCTAAAAAAATTCTCACTTCACACAACAATCGTAATATGGACATCGCTTATCTTGATACTGTCTGGTGCAGCTTTGTTTTTCGGTTTCGAATACAACGGCTCAATGAGTGGAATGACTTTCGGACAAAAAGTTATGGCTTCGTTTTTCCAGTCTATTACACCTCGTACGGCAGGTTTTAGCACTCTAAATCAAGCCGCTCTCTCCGATAGCTCAAAACTGCTTACAATCACACTAATGCTTGTCGGCGGCTCGCCCGGCTCTACCGCTGGAGGTATAAAGACCACTACCTTTGCTGTCGTAATACTTACAATAAAAAGCATAATTCAAAGAAAACGCTCAGTCAACGCAGGCAAAAGACGCCTTGCGGAAACCACAGTTTACGAAGCGTCGTCGATATTTTTCCTTTATATATTTGTAGTAACTATTGCCACAATAACGCTTTGTGCAATAGAGCCGTATACAATGACGGAAATAATGTTTGAAGTCGTTTCGGCTATCGGCACGGTTGGACTGTCCACAGGTATAACACCGACACTCACAATAGCGTCAAAAGCTATAATCATACTTCTTATGTACGGGGGCAGAGTAGGCGTACTGTCTTTTGCAATGATTTTTGCAAATAAAAAACCGTCGCCGCCGCTGGAACGCCCCGTTGAAAAAATTATCGTAGGTTAAAGGAGATTTAATAATGAAATCTGTTTTAGTTATAGGTATGGGAAAATTTGGAAAATTTCTCGCCACAAAATTACAAGAGCTTGATAACGACGTAATGGTAGTTGACAAAGACGAAGCCAC
>DAOPIV010000104.1:0-3304 GCA_035399325.1 Clostridia bacterium
GCCCACGATGTTTTCATAGAATCTGGATTGGGATTCGTGCATGCCCATTGATGCTCCTCTGCCAGACATAGTGTCATCTAAAGCGGGATCAATTTGCTGTTCATATGTTGCATGTCCGAGCTCGTGGATTGATGAGAAAATTGCTGATATTACCATATTTTCATAAAAATGGGTGGTAAATCTTACATTTGTGGAGTCTACGCTAAGCGTAAACGGATGTTCGCTTTCTTTCATCAAACCTCTGTTAAGGTCAAAGCACATTACTTTTTCCAAATAATGTGAAAACTCTTTTTGTTTGTCGGCGGGGAAATACGCCTTCAACCATGAGTCATTAAATTTTAACTTTTTGGAAGTTACTTTTTTTACAAATGGCACAAGTTTTTCACGCAGAGTATTGAAAAATTGGTCAAACTCAACTTGTGTAAATCCTTTTTCATATTCGTCCAAAAGAACATCGTATCCGCTAAGTTTGTCAGTTTGTTGCCATTTTGTATAATTTCGGTTGTAATTAATTATTTTTTCTAAATATGGTTTAAAGAGATTGTAATCGCTTTTTGCTTTGGCTTCAAAGTACACTTGACGGCTGTTTTCCAAAATTTCGGTAAATTTTATGTATTCTTCCATAGGTACTTTGTTCATTTTGTCGACTTCGTGTTTTTGAGTCTCAATCTCGTGACGCATAACGGGGGCAAGTTGTTCTCTTTGTTCATACAGATTGTTTATAGCGTCTATATATTTTGCGTCCGTTCTGAATTTATAAATAAGCTCGCTAATAACCGCAGAATTTTTACCCCTCTGAGCAAAGCAGCCTCTAGGAGCTTCGGTGTTTGAGTCCCAGTGAATTGTCCCCATTGCATATTCCAAAGCTTTGAGTTTTTTGTTTGTGTCAAAGTAAATGTCAAGATATTTTTGCATTTAGTTTCTCCTTTTTATTTTTTTCTTCTATTATTCGTCCGACCGCGATAATCAAGATGGATACCGCCACCGTAATAACCAAAAATATCAATATTTCGTTTGTCATTAAATACAGGTGATAATCAAGATATTTGTTTAAAATCCAAAAAGCCAATGTGGAAATAATAAGCGAGCCTGCTGACACTCCAAAACTGATTTTTGTGAAAGGCATACACAAAGTTATGAGCCCAACAAGCCCCGAATACGTTATTGCCAACATAACCGTCATAGTAATCGCTCTTTCGTCACTACCGATGCCAAGCATATTTGCGAAAATATAAACAAGTGCGACGCTTGTCGCCAATGCAATGCCTTTTGGCAAGGTAGATGCAAGGATATTGCGTAAAAACTTTCCTTTAATAAGACTTTCATTATGCCTTAACGCCAGGAAAAACGCAGGAATACCTATAACAAAAAATTCGATGACGTAAAGATTTTGTGGTTCGAGCGGATACACCTTGCCCAAAACTAGCATCAGTATTGTTGTAAACATTGTCATAATAGTTTTCATCAAAAACAGCGAAGTGGAATTTTGAATATTATTCACAACCTGTCTGCCTTCTTTTACAACATCGGGCATCGATGAGAATTTGCTGTCCAATAGTACCAAATGAGCGGCGCTCTTGGCAGCATCGCTTCCTGCTGCGATAGCGACAGCACAGTCCGCTTGTTTCATTGCCAAAATATCGTTTACGCCGTCGCCTGTCATTGCAACAGTATTGCCCTGCTCTTTTAATGTTTTAATAATAAGCGCTTTTTGCTCGGGTGTAACCCTGCCAAACACCGTGTAGCTTTTCACGGCTTCAATTACTTCTTCGTCACTTAGCCCGTCAAGCGAAATAAATTTTTCGGCGTTCAGTATGCCTGCTTTTTCAGCAATAACCGAAACCGTTTTTGCGTTATCTCCCGATATTACTCGTACTCCGACTTGATTTTGCTTAAACCAGTCTATAATATCGCTTGCGTCAGAACGCAATGTGTCTGATAACGCTATCAAAGCGACAGGTTTTATATTTTCGGGTTTTTCTGCGGTTCCGTCTGCTTTCGCAAGCAAAAGCGCACGCATACCTTTTTCGCTGTATTTTTCAGTTATTTTTTCTATTGTATGGTCTTTTGGCAAAATAAACTCGCTTGCGCCAAGTAAATATGTGATGCCGCCAAAAGTCGCTCCCGACATTTTTCTTTCGGAAGAAAACGGTAAAAAGCTCGTCGGTTTGTTAGTTTTTTCGCAAACAAATTTCTCTAATAACGCTTTTGCCGTATCGTTGCTATCCCCAGTTGCCGCCAATATATCAGCGATTGTCTGTCCCACGTCAATACTTTGGTCAAAGACTTCTATTTCTCCTACCGTCATTGTACCGTCCGTTATCGTTCCTGTTTTGTCAAGGCACAATACGTCTACACGTGCAAGCATTTCTATACAGTACAAATCTTGCACCAAAGCTTTTTTGCGTACCATTTTTATGACGGAGACCGCCAGCGTTACAGACGTCAAAAGCACCATTCCCGACGGTATCATACCTATCATAGAACCGCACGCTCTTGCCAAGGCTTCCGTCCAAGGTTTTGCATTAGCATAAAATCCCATCAAAAAAGACGCTAATCCCAGCGGAAAAACCACTATTGCAATGATTTTTATTATTCCGTTTATTGAACGCATAAGTTCGGATTTTGGCTTTTTATATTTTTTTGCTTTTATGGCAAGCTGTTCGACATAGTTTTCCGCACCAATATGATTTACAGTTGCGAAACAGTTGCCCGCAACGACAAAACTTCCCGACAGCAATGTGTCGCCTGTATTTTTTTTGACAGAATGGCTTTCACCCGTAAGCAAGGCTTCGTTTGTTTCCACATACCCTTGCAAAACTTCACTGTCGGCTGGTATTTGATTGCCGACTTTTAGCTTTATTACGTCGCCCAAAACCAGTTTCCCGACTGCAATCTGATTTTCTTTGCCGTCACGAATTACTGTTGCGTTTGCCGATGTCAATATGGAAAGTTTTTGTACGGTAACTTTTGCCCTAATTTCTTGAATAATGCCGATAAAAGTATTTGCTAAAATGACGACGCAAAACATTGTGTTTTTCCAGTCGCCTGCAATAGCGAGCAAAATAAAAACGACAAGTCCGACAAGGTTGAACATTGTCAGTACATTGTCTAAAATTATTGAAGCGTAGCTTTTGCCCACCGTTTTTTTGACGTAATTGGTCTTGCCCTGTGCGGCGAGTTCTGCTGCCTGTGCTTCGCTTAATCCTTGCGGAACGTTGTCTAATGTAAAATTATCATTCATATTATTTTAAGCTAACTATATCAATTATTGCCCTAAGTGTCAACACCAAACAAAAAATCT
>DAOPIV010000105.1:0-3286 GCA_035399325.1 Clostridia bacterium
TTGAATAATTTTGTGCAAATTTATTTATTTTTCGACAGTATTGTAATTTTTACTTATCAACAGCCAGTTTAAAATTATAAATACCTTAGCTTTGGAGGAAAGGCTTATGAACGTGCTTGCAAAAAAAGACAAGGGCAACCTTATCTTGTCTTTAATAGGCGAACTTGACGACCATACGTCCGCCGAAACCAGAGCGCGGATTGACGAAATTTTGGATAACGCCGTTTATGACAGTCTGATTTTCGATATGACAAAACTGAGTTTTATGGATTCGACTGGGATTGGCGTACTTATCGGCAGATACAAAAAAAATAAGGGCAAGCATAAGATTTTCATTGCCAATCCGTCAAAAAACGTGGATATGATTTTTCAAATTTCAGGTTTGTATAACGTTATGCCCAAAATATAAGGCAAAAGGAGAAAAGTATGTGTGAAAACAAAATGACGCTTTCGTTTTTGGCTGTGTCGGAAAACGAAAGTTTCGCCCGAAGCACAGTTGCGGCTTTTTGTCTGGGATTAAACCCGACAATAGAAGAAATCGGCGATATAAAAACGGCGGTTTCCGAAGCTGTGACAAATTCTATCGTACACGGCTATGGAAACAGCGGCAAAGGGTACGTTGCAATAACGGTTAGCGTTAATGATGAGACTGTGAACATTCAAGTGGCGGACGAGGGGAAAGGTATTGACGACGTTTCAAAAGCAATGCAACCGTTTTTTACTTCCGGCGACATAGAAGAACGAAGCGGTATGGGCTTTACCGTTATGCAGGCGATGATGGACGAAATCAGCGTCACAAGCAAGCCAAACTCGGGTACAACGGTATTTATGAAAAAAGAAATCGGTTTGGGAGAACGTGATGCTTGAACACGAAGAAACAATGCGGCTTATTGAGCTGGCAAAAAAAGGTGACGAAAACGCAAAGACGGTTTTGATACAAGAAAACACGCCGCTTCTCAAAAGCATTATAAAGCGATATTTGGGTAAAAATATCGAATACGATGACCTTTTTCAGATAAGCAGTATTGGTTTACTCAAAGCCATTTATAATTTTTCTCAGGAATACAATGTAAAATTTTCCACGTACGCCGTGCCTATGATTTTGGGCGAAATAAAAAGGTTTTTGCGTGACGACGGATATTTGAAAGTATCCCGTTCCGTAAAAACGCAGGCAAATAAAATTTTGCAATATATTGACCAGAAAAGAAAATTGGGCAATGAGCCGAGCATTGAAGAAATTGCCGACCATTTTCAAATTGAGCCGACGGAAGTTGTTTTTGCTATGGATGCGGTGAAATCACCCGTGTCGCTCTATGAAAAAACGAATTCGGGCGATGACAAAAGTCAGGAGCTTGTAGACAAGCTGGTTATGCCGTCAAAAGACGAGGACCTTATCGATAGAGTGATATTAAAAAGCGTAATCAGCAAACTCAATAAGCGAGAGAAAAAAATCATTTTGCTTAGGTATTTTAGAGATATGACGCAAGGGGAAATAGCAAAGCTACTCGGCGTTTCGCAAGTGCAGGTTTCACGACTCGAAAATAAAATACTAGAAAAAATCAAATCATATTTTTTGCAGGAATAGACTTTAAAGAACATTTTAAGGTCTATTTTTTTATAAATTATTTTTGTTTTATAATGTTTTTTCATATTTGGCTGTTTTAATAATTTAACTTACTAAAAATTATATTAAAAATCATATGCAACAGTTTATTTTATGTTTTGTTGTCAAAACTTTTTTATGGAGAAAATTATGAAAAATCCAGAGCCTAAAGAGTTTGAAAAAAATTTAACAAACAGGGAAAGTTATTTTCCAAATAAAAAAATGAAGAAAATGGAGAACGACCTTTGAAACCGAAAACGGAATTTAAAGAAATAACGATTGAAAATTACAAAGAATACGTTTTTGAAAAATCTCCGCAATCAGCGCACTGGAAAAATATGTTTTGGGCGTTTTTAGTGGGCGGTCTTATTTGTGCATTTGGACAACTTCTCATCGAGCTATTTTTGATTTGGGGAGTTGAGTCCGAACTCGCTCCGTCGCTTGCTTCAGCAACTTTGGTAGCGTTGGCGGCGATTTTCACGGGCATAGGCATCTATGATAAGCTTGGCAGATTTGCTGGTGCAGGAAGTACAGTTCCGATAACGGGATTTTCCAATGCAATGGTAGCGCCCGCATTGGAGTTTCGCTCCGAAGGCTTGATATATGGTCTTGGAGCAAAAATGTTTTTGATTGCGGGACCCGTAGTCGTTAACGGCGTGCTTGTTTCTGTAGTAGTTGCGTTGATACGAAGTTTGTTTTTGGGGGTAGGGTAAAAATGCAATTTTACGACAAAAAACAAACGATAAAATTTAAAAATGTAAATTTTGCAACGGGCTTCACTCTCGCTGGTCCAAAGGAAAAACAAGGCAAGCTGGGAAGCTCATTCGACTTGACGCTCGAAGACGATAAATTTGGAGAAAAAACTTTTGAGAAAGCGGAGCGGAAAATGTTTGAGTTCGCCGCCAGCGGAGTTATCGCAAAAGCCAATATGCTACCAAGAGAAATTGATACCATTATCGGCGGAGATTTATTAAATCAAATAGTTTCCGTTTCATTTGCGGCAAAAAAATTTAAATCTTCTTTTTTGGGACTTTACAACGCATGCGGAACTTATGTTGAAAGTCTGATAGTAGGCTCATTTTTGACCGAATTTTTTGGCAAAAACGTGCTTTGTCTTAGCGGCAGTCATTTTTCAACTGCAGAAAGACAATACCGTTATCCGCTGGAACTCGGCGTTTTGCGTTCGCCCGTATCACAATGGACTGCAACAGGCGTAGGTGCAAGCATACTGAAACCAAATAACGACGGCTGTCCAAAAATTGTGGCTGCAACTTTGGGCAGAGTCACGGATTTTGGCATATTGGACGTTAACAATATGGGAGCGGCAATGGCTCCCGCAGCAAAAGACACATTTACGCAGTATTTTACCGACACGGGAAAAAAGCCTTCGGATTTTGATTTGATAGCCACGGGCGACCTTGGAAAACTTGGGAAAGAAATTTTGATCGACCTAATGGAAAGAGAGGGGTACGACTTTAATAACAACTATATAGACTGCGGAGCTGAACTGTATTACGAAAGTCAAAAAACATATATGGGCGGAAGCGGAGCGGCTTGTTCGGCTTTGGTAGCAAACGGATGGCTGTATAACAGTTTGAAAAAAGGAAATATAAAAAACCTGCTTTTGGTAGGCACGGGCGCATTGATGAGTCCGACGACTTCTTTTCAAGGCGAAAGCATACC
>DAOPIV010000106.1:0-3232 GCA_035399325.1 Clostridia bacterium
CACCGATAAGAGTAATCGTAAGCCCGAGAAATTTGAAAGAAAATATTGTGGAAATCACCGCAAGAGACAAAAGTTTCGCTTTAAAAACGCCTCTGACGGAAGCAGAGCAAACGGTAATCGAAAAAGTTGCGGAACTCAAAAAAGCGCTAGCCGACAAAATATAATAACGGTCAATCTTTCTAGGATAAATTCACAAAAAATGCGGGTAAAAAAATTTATCCGCGTATTTTTTAAAAACGTATTTACAATTTAAATAAAAGGGTGTACCATTTGAATAGGAGGTAGATTTATGAAATGTTTTATTCATAGCGCACTAGAATCAGTTGCTGTGTGTAAAAGGTGCGGCAAAGGTATGTGCTCTGATTGTTCTTCATACACTAATCATTCCGGTATTTGTCCTTCGTGCAAACTTGAAGATTATGAAGCTGAACATATCGAGGTAAAAAAGAAAATTATATTTAAAATTATTTGGTCAGTTTTGTTTGCATTAATAGCTATCATTTGCGCAATTGCGTTGTCGCTACCTATTTTTTGGGCGGGCCTTATCATCCCGTTAATTATTATGGCGACTAGTATTGTTTTGTTTAAGAGAATTAATTTCTTAGACGGCGAAATTTTGAAACTAAGAAGTGCGTTAAGTCAAGGAACAGGAGTGATTTAATACATAAATTATAGTTTTTATTGGGGATCAATACTTTAAAAAAATCCGATAAATAAAACAAGACGTTTTTTAAATACGTCTTTTTTTATTTTATATTTAATCTAAATTTATTGTCATATCAAGGTCAAACTCTGCTTGCTGACCGACAAATTTCATTATGTAATTCCCGCTAGGAATTTGAGTTAAATCAAGCATTAAGTTTGAATCGTTTTCGTATAAGGTATAAACTACTTTCTCTTCGCTTATCAAAACTATTTTAAATCTGCCTTGTGTGACGAGTAGTTCAACATTAAAATCCGTTGCCTGGTTAAAATAAAAATTCGCAAATTGTTTGCGAGCCACTAAAATATTTTGCGTGCGAATTAACGGTTATTTGGTTTCCTATTTTTAGATAATTCTCGATGTATCTTGTCGCTATGTTTGTGTCAAAAATATCTGCTATTGCTGATTCGTCATCATAAATGTTTTCAGCGACAGCGCACCCCGAAAAACAAAATAATAAAGCAAACATCAAAATTATCGCTATTGATACTTTGGTTTTTCTCATTTTTTCACCCAACTACCTTATATTCTTTTATAAATAATAATTAAAAACTTGGCGTTTGTCAAGATTGACAAGCAATATGGTATCGACAAATTTGAAATTTAGTAGTAAAATATTTTTGGAAAAATTTGAAAGGAGAAAACAAATGCTAAAACAACTTTTGACACAGCTTGAAAATTCCCCTACTGCTTATCATGCGGTGGAAAACGCAAAAAAGATTTTGTTGGGAAAAGGCTTTTGCGAACTTTACGAAAGTAATGATTGGTCTATTGAAAAAAACTCAAAATATTTTGTTGTTGCTGACGGTTCTGCACTTATAGCTTTTGTCACAGGTACCGAAAACTCAGGCGTAAATATCGTCGCATCACATACCGACTCCCCCGCATTGAAGTTGAAATTTAATCCTATTGTTAAGCAAGGAAAAATCGTTAAGCTAAATGTGGAAAAATACGGCGGCGGATTGCTATATTCTTGGCTTGACATACCGCTTAATATTGCAGGAAGAATTATTGTAAAAGAAAAAAACAGCGGAAAACTTATCTCCAAACTCGTATTTGATACGCACAAAATCATTATTCCGTCTGTTGCCATTCACCTTGACCGAGAAGTAAACTCAAAAGGGCTTGTGTTAAACGCTCAAAATGATTTGCAACCTATGGTTTCTATGAATCCTGATTTCCAACTGAAATTGTTTGACGACAACAAATACGAGATTTTGGATTACGACCTATATTTAACAAATGCCTCAAAACCTTATCTAGCAGGTTTTGATAACGAATTTCTAGTATCGCCACGTATCGACAATCTTACCAGCGCATTTGCAAGTATTTATGCGATTGTTGATATTAATTCAAAAAATATAGCATTGACATACCTTGCCGATAATGAAGAAGTCGGAAGTGCGACAAAACAAGGCGCAGGCGGAACATTTTTGAGAAAAACCATTGAGCGAATCGCAAAATCAATAAAAAAAGATGTTGATGTTATGCTTTCAAACAGCTTTATGGTATCTTGTGACAATGCCCACGCCACTCATCCAAATCACCCCGAAAAAAGCGACCCGACAAACAATGTGACGCTTAACGGCGGCGTGGTAATCAAACACCACGCAAACCAAAACTACACAACCGATGCTTTTTCTTCTTCTGTTTTAAAAACAATAGCGAATAGATGCAACATTGCTACGCAAGATTTCTTTATGCGTGCGGATATGCCATGCGGCGGAACGCTTGGAGCAATAAGTTCCAGTCAGCTTTCAATCCGTAGCGTAGATATTGGTCTTGCCCAGTTGGCTATGCACTCAGCAACTGAAACAATGGGCAGTAAAGATTACGACAGTCTAGTAACGCTTTTGAAACAATTTTACAATTCAAAAATATACTGTCCTCGCTATCACGAAATAATAGTAGAATAACAGTAAATATTTTGAAAACAAAAAGCCGCTAGATTAGCGGCTTTTTTTATTTGAAATTTTCAATGGCAAATAATGATTCCAAATAAAAAACTACAAAAAAAGTCGGACGTTGCCGTCCGACTTAATTTTGTTTTTTGTGCTAAATATTAGTCAACGATTGTTGTGTACATGAAGAACTTGTATCCCAAAGGTGAACTGAACGCGCCTTGAATTTTTTCACTGCACATATAAAGGTCAGTGTAGAAATAGATAGGAACTACTGCGCCAGTTGTCATGAGAAGATCTTCTGCCATGTGCATCAAATCCATACGTTTTTGCAAATCTTTTTCCGTCTTAATCATACCGATAAGAACGTCGTATGTTTGAGCCCAAGTGCCGTTTGTAACTTTTACGTCATATCCCAAAGATGTTGTGTCGATAGAATACATAGCGATAGAAGCGTGAGCGTCTTTGCCGAATTGAATATCGTTGTTACCACTTGTGGACAACCACATATCCAAGAAGGAAATAGGATCGTTGTAGTCAGCAAGCCAACCGTTACGAGCCATTACGTATTCACCGTTCTTTCTTGTGTTAAGGAAAGTGCCCCATTCTTGGTTACCAAGAGTCATTT
>DAOPIV010000107.1:0-3229 GCA_035399325.1 Clostridia bacterium
ACCAGACTTACGCAAGCATTTATGAAATTTTAAAACAAAACACAAATTTAGGTAACTACGATTACTACAGAACATCTGAAGCTGACGATATGGCGGCTGCGGACACCGCTCCCACTTCGCAACTACTGGAAGATTATTCAGACACCAACTTGCAAGTTGCAGGTGTTCAGGAAGCGGACATTATCAAAACCGACGGAAAATATATCTACGCTTTGTCTGAAAATTATCTTTATATCATTGAAACTGACGGCGGTCAAATGACGCTTCTTGACAAATTTGAAAGAGCAATCACCACTGAGAATGAGAAAGATGTTTCAAGCATTTATATGCAAAATCTATATGTTGTAAACAATAGACTTATCGTTATGAAAAGCTCATATATCTGCTCTAACTCTGACGGCGAAATCGGCATTTACCTCTATTATTGGGGTGGCGAATCAACAGTTGCCGAAATTTATGATATAGAGGACAAAACCGACATCAGCTTGGTAGGCGTTTTCGAACAGGACGGATATTATGCAAGCAGCCGTATGGTTGGCAACGTTTTATATATTGTAAGCAACTACTATATTTACAATCAAATCGACCAAAACAACCCCGAAACTTTTATTCCAAAAATTACTTGTAATGGAGAAACCCAGCTTGTAGATCCCGATGACATTTGTGTAAATGACAATTTTGACTCGGCAAGCTATGTTGTTATCTCGGCTTACGACACAACAAACGGACAATTTTTGTCAAATAAATCTTTGCTTGGTTATAGCGGCGAAATATATATGAACACCGACAATCTGTATGTGGTGAGCTCAACTTACGAAAGCGTGCAAGAAGGCATCTTGTATACAGGCTACTCAAATTCTTTGATTACAAAATTCGCTTTGAATAATGGTCATATCGAAGAAATGGGCAATGTAAAAGTCAACGGAACAGTTCTTAATCAGTTTTCAATGGACGAATACAATGGTAATTTCAGAATTGTTACCACCGTTAATACTTGGTCTTATTTAGAGTATGAAACGGACGGCGGAACGACGTCTACGGGATTTGAAAATACCACTTACAACAATCTTTATGTAATTAACCAAAATATGTCGGTAGTCGGACAGATTGAAAACCTTGCACAGGGCGAAACCATATATTCCGCAAGATTTGACGGCAACACAGGCTATGTCGTAACGTTTAGACAAGTAGACCCGTTGTTTAGTATAGATTTATCCGATCCCACAAACCCCGTAATTTTGGGAGAACTCAAAATACCCGGCTTCTCAAACTATTTGCACAACTATGGTGAAGATTTATTGTTTGGTCTTGGCAGAGATGCAGATGAAGAAACAGGCGGAGCAGGTTATCTCAAACTTTCAATGTTTGATGTCAGCGACAATGCAAATGTAACCGAAGCTCATTCTCTTATTATTGACGGAGTATACTACTCGGAGGCATCTTATAACCACAAAGCAATATTGATAAATTACGAAAGAAATATTATCGCTTTCCCCGCAGGCGACACCTATATGGTATATTCATATGATGCGGAACAGGGATTTGTGGAAGTTGCAGTATTGTCTTTGACAAAAGACCTTGGCTATGACTGGTATTGGGGTAGCATGAGAGGACTTTATATAGGCGATGTTCTCTATGTATTTTCCGATACAGTTATGATAAGCTACGATATGAACAATTACAAAGAAATTTTTTCCGTACAACTTGATGAAAACAGTCCATATTACCCTTACATTCTTATGGACTAAACCTTAACCCTCCCATATTGGTATAGAAAAACAACGGCTATATAGCCGTTGTTTTTCTATGCAAAAATGTATCCTTGTATATTTTTAAAAATTTACAAAAATTCATTTCCGTATTATCATATAAATTACGCAAAAGGGGGATATAATAATAAAATCAAAAGGAGATTTTATGCTGAAACTAAAAAATATTACAAAAATATACCCCGTCTCAAATAATAATGACGTGGTGGCATTGGAAAATATCTCGGTAAATTTCCGCGAAAACGATTTTGTATGCGTTTTGGGACCTTCAGGATGCGGCAAAACTACTTTATTGAATATTATCGGCGGTCTTGATAGATATAATGAGGGAGATTTGACCATCGACGGAGTTTCTACAAAAGATTACAAAGACGGCGATTGGGATACATATCGTAACAATTCGATAGGTTTTGTGTTTCAAAATTACAATCTCATTCCGCATCAAACGGTTTTGGAAAATGTCGAGCTTTCTCTTACGTTGGCTGGAGTGCCAAAACGTGAGAGAATTGAGCGTGCAAAAAAAGCGTTGGAAGAAGTGGGATTAGCAAATCAGCTGCACAAAAAACCGAATCAGCTTTCGGGCGGACAAATGCAGCGTGTTGCTATTGCAAGAGCATTGGTAAACAATCCGAAAATTGTCTTAGCTGACGAGCCTACGGGAGCAGTCGACAGCGTGATGAGTATACAAATAATGGAGCTACTCAAAAAAATCGCCGAGACACGCCTCGTCATTATGGTAACGCACAACTCCGAACTTTCAAATAAATACGCTACAAGAATAATAAAACTCTTGGACGGCAAGATTGTTGACGATACAAAACCGCAGGAAAATATAACGGAAGCAAAAAAAGAAAAACCCAAGAAAAAATCGGGTATGAGCTGGTTTACATCGTTAAAACTCAGTTTAAAAAACTTGTTCAGCAAACGTGGCAGAACTTTTATGACAAGCTTTGCAGGCAGTATCGGTATTGTTGGCATTGCGTTGGTGCTTTCTGTCGCAAACGGTTTTAATTTATATATCGATGATTTGCAGCAAAGCACGCTCGCTTCATATCCGCTTACGGTTTATTCGTCTATTTTGGACAGAAGCAGTCTTATGGACGATTTTGGTGAAAACGACAGCGAAGGAGCGTACTTGCCGCTTGACGAAACGGGTATAACCGCTTCCTCTGCCATAACATATGAGGATTTTGCTTCGGCTCAGCACGAAAATGTGTTTACACAGCAGTATTTGGATTATATAAACGAACAAATTTTAAACCGACTTGATGAAAACGGCGAACCAAAAGAACTTGTGACGTCGATAGAATACAACTACGGCATAATTGAGAATTTGTTTACAAATAACGGCGGAACAGTGCGAAAACTGTCTATACCAACCTATTCTATGGAAGAAATGATGGTCAATATGGATATGTCAAAGCTTATGCAATATGCCGAATCATATTCGTCCACACATA
>DAOPIV010000108.1:0-3124 GCA_035399325.1 Clostridia bacterium
ACAGGCTGAATAAACACATGGTTATGCTCGTCAACAGTAAAAAGTCTCACAGTCGATTCTTTTAGGTGATGTTTGGCAAGCAATGCGTCAACTTTGTTTCTGTCGATGTTGTTACGCTTTGTATCGTCCTCATTCCATTTACAGTCCATAATAACAGGTACTGGCAACGACTGTTGCTTGTTCTCAAGCTTTTTTTTGGCGATTACAGAAAGTTGTCCGTTTGTTTCCATAAGTCCGTAATCTATTTCTTCTATTGAAAAATAACCTGCGTTTCGCAAAGCTTGTAAAAGGTCGTTTACCTGCATATTCATTTCTTTGAGCGCGAAACTGTTTATACCTTGCTTGTCAACAACAAGCACGGGTTTGCCTGACAATATTTTTTGCATTGACGAATTTTTTGACAAAAGCACGATTATTTGGTGAATAACAAACATTGTCAGAATGGCGACTACTCCGTAAGTAATGGGAATACTACGGTCTGCCATAGGGATGCACGCAAGCTCGGAAATTACAAGAGTAATCACAAGCTCAAATGGCTCCATTTCCCCTATCTGGCGTTTGCCCATCATTCGCATCACCGCAAGCAAAAGCGCAAACAAAATTATTGCTCTAACAAAAATTATCAGCATAATAGTATTATTTGCCCTTTAAAGAAAAAATATTTGCTGCAAAATAATCGAATTTTAATTTCCCATAAATAGAAAAAAAGCTTGGATTTCAAGCTTTTTTTAGGTTTCTAATAGTTTAATCTTATAGTTTTGCTGCCTTTTGTGTTTTAATGCAAGACTAAAAAATTATTCAACAGATATTACAGACACAGGACAACTTCCGCTTGCGTTTAAGACCGCACTTTCAGATTCCGCTGGCACTGTATCAACAAATACCTCTGCCCGATCATCATCCGCCATACGGTAAACCTCGGGACAAATAGATACACAAAGTCCGCAACCGATACAACCGTCTCTATCAATTTTTGTTTTCATTTTCCTTTACTCCTTTATTTTATAAGTTTGGAGCAGGTGCTTTCACAACTATAAGCTCCAATGTTTCATTGTGCAAATTTTTTACGTTCATTTTTGTTTTGAAAGGTATTTTAAGCAAAGTACCCGACTCATAAGTATGAATTTCTTGACTATCAAGCCCTATTGATAGCGTACCTCTAACGACTGTCATATATACGTTTGAATTGGAAAAATGTTCGGGCAATCCCTCGCTTTTATTAAAAATCATATGAAGATAATGTACGTTTTCATCAAACAAAACTTTTTCCACTATCTTTTCGTTATCCATTGACAATTTGTATATTTGTTCAATCATTTTTTCTCTCCTAGATTTTTTTAATATAGGCTTTTTGCTATAAATTGGCGAATATTTCGCCCATATCCATATGTATAACCAAATTCGCTTTGTCGTCGAAAAGCGTTTTTTCTCTATTTATTAAAACAAATTTGTCTTTGTTGTAAAAATTAGTAAGTCCCGCCGCAGGATAAACGGCAAGCGATGTTCCCGCCACAATAAAAACATCCGCATTGGAAATCGCCTTCATAGCGGCATTCAATATATCATCATCGAGCGATTCTTCGTACAAAACAACGTTCGGTTTTATCACACCGCCGCAGTTGCATTTTGGAATATCATTGAAATTACCCAGTTGTTCAACTTTGTAAAATTTTCCGCATTTGATGCAGTAATTTCGATAAACGCTGCCGTGTAACTCGTAAACTTTTTTACTCCCTGCCGCTTGATGCAAACCGTCTATATTTTGCGTTATGACTGCACTCATTTTACCTTGATTTTCCCATTCCGCAAGTTTTTTGTGAACAATATTAGGTTTAGCGTCAAGATACAGCATTTTATCAAAATAAAAACGAAAAAATTCTTTTGTTTTGCACTTAAAAAAGGTATGTGACAAGATAATTTCAGGCGGATATGGGTATTTTTGATTATATAATCCGTTAACCGAACGAAAATCAGGAATACCGCTCAATGTCGACACCCCTGCTCCGCCAAAAAACACTATATTTTGGCTTTCGTCTATCCACTTTTTTAGTATTTGTATTTTTTCTTCCATTTTTTAATCTTGTAAAACTTCAAAGCATCGTATTACGCAAGTCCAAAAATTCATATTTGTATTTTCAAACGTACAAAATGACTATGCTCTGTATACCATTTTTTAATCTACACCATAATTTTAACATATTTACGAAAAAATTTGACATTTTTTTAGGTCAATCAAAAATTCAATGATTGACCCAAAATTTTTACGTATTGAATATTCGTTTTATCTTCCGTTTTCAGTGAGATCCAGCGTATCAGTTTTGTCCGTAAGACCTTCTTTTTGTTTTTCAGAGTCCGTAATTACAGTTTTTTTGTCGTAACTATCGCCGTAAGTTTCTTCACCTTTAAGTAATATTTTATCCAGAACTTTGGTATCCAACACTATGAAGGTAAGAATAAAGTTTATGACTACCATTATGATTTGGAACGGTACCCGTCCTACCCAGTATACCCAAAACGTTTTAGAAAATCCATCTAAACTCCAAGACAACCACCACCACAGACCATAAGTATTGAGACCTGCTGTACAAACGACACCGCAAGCTATCGTTGCCAAAAGCAGTTTGTCGTATTTTTTGAGTTTTGGAATTAGCCAAATGAGAGCGGGAATAAGTCCGAGCAATGCGGAAGACACCGCAATATAGGGATTGTAAAAACTTGCTTTTGGCGCAATCAGATGCCCCAATAAGTCTCCCAAAAACCCTACCATAAGCCCCGAAACAGGTCCTAGATAAATACCCGCAAGGAAACAAATCAAATAAGTGAACGCCAAAGTGTTGCTGCCTGTCAAGTTTAGCGGAATAGAAAAAATGTTAGCAACGACATTCAGCGCAACAAAAACCGCAGTAAATGCGATTTTTCGCGTATGCGACATTTTTTTTGACATAAAAAAACCTCCCACGCAAAGGGAAGTCCGTAAACGCACGGCTAAAAATTTCCATGCGAAAAACCAATTGTTATGCCCGAAAATATAAATGTAGTCGGACATATATAATTTTCACAACGGACGCAACATATCACCGCAGAGAAAAACTCTTTCGTTGTCGGACGACTTCCCATTCCGACA
>DAOPIV010000109.1:0-3091 GCA_035399325.1 Clostridia bacterium
TGAAACCCGAAATGGAATGGCTTGCTGACGGAACGGTACTTATGACTATGTTTTTCCCTGTTTCAAAAAATATTGCGGAAGCGGCAGCGCTGGAAGTTGCGAAAAAGTTTAATTTGTCAGATGCGGAAGTTATCAATAGAGAAGTTTTGCAAGCCGAAGAAGGCACAAGAATAGAACTTAAAGGTAAAGTGAATTTTGACATTGATATGACAAAACTCGAACTGCCTGTTGAGCCCGATATTATGAGCGATGAAGGTATTCGTGCGGATATCGAAGCCCGTCCTATGACAGTGGTATGCGGAACTGTGGGACAAGACGAGCACTCTGTCGGTTTGCGTGAAATTATCGACATAAAACACGGCGGTATTGAAAAATACGGCATAAAAGTGCATTATCTTGGCACAAGCGTACCTGTGGAAAAAATTGTCGATGCAGCCATAGAGATGAATGCCGACGCAATTTTGGCTTCCACTATCATAAGCCACGACGATATTCATTACAAAAATATTCAAGCGATAGACAAAATCGCTCGTGAAAAAGGCGTCAGAGAAAAACTCATTTTTGTTTCGGGTGGCACACAAGTTACAAATGAGCAGGCGGTCAAGCATGGTGCGGACGCAGGCTTTGGCAGAGGCACTCACGGCAACCACGTTGCGACATTCTTGGTAAAACGCAGAAAAGAATTAAACGATAAAAAATGAAAATAGACGTACTTGTAGCGGAAATAGGCTCGACGACGACAATAGTCAACGCATTTAACGGCATCGAAAACGGAAACCCCGTTTTTTTGGGGCAAGGCGAAGCGGCGACTACGGTTTTGGACGGAGATGTCCGCATCGGCTTGAGTAACGCTATACAAAGTTTACAAAAATATTTAAAAACTGACAGTATATCCTATGGCAAAATGCTTGCGACTTCATCTGCCGCTGGCGGACTGAAAATGACTGTGCACGGGCTTGTTTACGATATGACCGTGCGCGCTGCGAAAGAAGCGGCATTGGGTGCGGGCGCTATTGTCAAAATGATTACGGCGGGCAAACTGCGGCAGTCAGATATCGACCAAATAAAAAAAGTCAAACCAAACTTAATTTTACTTGCGGGCGGTACGGATTACGGCGAACGAGAAACGGCGTTATACAATGCAAAAATGCTTTCCGATTTGGAATTTGACGCACCCGTTTTGTATGCGGGCAATGTGCAAAATCAAGAAGAGATCAAGCAAATTTTCCAAGCAAAAAACCGCAAATGTGTTTGCGTAGAAAACGTGTATCCGCAACTTGATATATTAAATATCGAACCGACACGAAAACTCATACACAAAACTTTTGAAGAAAATATCGTAAAAGCGGCGGGAATGGAACATATTCGTGAAATGGTAAGCGGACATATTATTCCCACTCCTGGTGCTGTAATGGAAGCGACTTTGTTGCTCTATGATATTATCGGCGACCTAATTACCGTCGACATAGGCGGAGCGACAACGGACGTTCATTCCGTTACCGACGGAAGCGAGGAAATAGCGAGCATATCGCTTGACGCCGAACCACGGGCAAAACGCACGGTAGAGGGCGACCTCGGAATGTTTGTAAATGCCCGTAACGTTGTGGAACTTATCGGAGCGGACAAACTGGGAAGAAAACTCGGTTTTGATACATCAAAACTGCTTGACGAACTTAGCCCTATTCCGCAAGAACCTCAGCAAGTGAAATTTGTTGAAGAGCTAGCATATAATGCAGGCAAAATCGCTTTAAGCCGACATTCGGGACACATACGGTACGTTTTTGGCAGTAACGGCAGACAGCCTATTGCACAAGGCAAGGATTTGACTACAATAAAATATCTCGTGGGTACGGGAGGAGCGTTAACAAGACTGCCAAATCACCGTGAGATTTTGCGTAAACTTGCCGACATAAACATAAATAAAACGATGCTGTATCCAAAACCCGACACAATGGAAATATTAGTCGACAACGATTATATTATGGCTTCGCTTGGAGTAATGTCGTTGACGTACAAAGAAGCGGCAGAAAAATTATTGAAAAAATCACTGGGCATATAAGGAAAAACCTATGAATCCAACACTAAACATAAATCTCACAAAATTAAAAACCAATGCCGAAACGCTTGTGAAAAAACTGTCGGGAAAAAATATCACGACAGCTTTTGTCACAAAGGTTTTTTGTGCGGACAAAAAAATGGTGGATGTTTTGGAAAAAACCGACTGCGCTTTTTTGGCGGATTCACGTATTGAAAATTTAATCAAATACGGCGAAACAAAAAAGCAAAAAATGCTTTTGCGATTGCCTAGTGTAAGCGAAGCAAAAAGAGTGGTACGTTATTCCGATATAAGCTACAATTCGTCAAGCGAAACTGTCATCGCATTGAATAAAGCGGCGGCAGAGCAGAACAAAATTCACAAAATTTTACTAATGATGGACCTCGGCGACCTAAGAGAAGGCATTTTTTTCAGAGATGCAAATTTGATAGACAATTTTGTCGTAACGGTTAATAATTGCCGTAATATTCGTCTAGCAGGCATTGGAACAAATATCACGTGTTACGGCGGAGTTTTGCCGACACAAGAAAATATGGGTATTTTGCTTGATATAGCAAAACATATTGAAGAAAAGTACAAACTAAAACTTGATATAATAAGCGGCGGAAATTCGTCCAGTATTTTGTTTTTGGATTCTGGCAATATGCCAAAAGAAATTAACAATCTTCGTTTGGGCGAGTCGCTCGTACTAGGAGTGGAAACGGCAAAAGGCAGCCGTATAGCCAATACTTTTGACGACGTTGTCACTTTGACCGCCGAGATAATCGAGCTTTACGTTAAGCCCAGCTACCCAATAGGCGAACAAACGGTAAACGCTTTCGGCGAAAAGGGCGAATATATAGATATCGGCGACAGAAAAAGAGGAATTTTGGCTGTCGGCAGACAAGACGTTGATTTTATTGGGCTTATTCCGCTTGACGAAAAACTGACGATAATCGGTGCAAGCAGCGACCATTTGCTAGTGGATTTCACCGATACGAAAAAAAATTATAAAGTAGGCGACACTGTAACATTTAAACTAAAATACGGGGCAAC
>DAOPIV010000110.1:0-2998 GCA_035399325.1 Clostridia bacterium
TGTATCTGAGGTTTGTGTTCTTTGAAAAAGATGACTGCAACGATGCCAAGAACGGTCACTGCTGTCAATAGAATATAGATATTGTAGAAATTCGTATATTTTACAACTACGCTGCCGATATAAGTATAGACTGCATTAAACAGCATTTGAGCGGAAGTTATTACAAAAACAGCGATATGGATGTTGTGTTTTGCCACAATTTTTGTAATGTAATGAATGTAGCAGAATATTACCATACCAAACGATGCTCCCATAAACGGAGCGAGCAAAAACAGCGAAAAAGTTGGCAGATTGAAGTAATATATCACGTATTTTGCGATAGCCGAAAATCCGAAAAATAAATAAATTGCTTTAACGGGAATTTCTTTTTTCATTTTTGCCATAATTACCAAAGCTATTATTTCAAACACAACTCTTACCGCTTCGACATAACCAAAAATGCTTGCGTTGGAAAATTTTTCAGCAAAATAGACACCCTCATAATTGTATGAAGCAGACCAAACAGCCCATGTCAAAATATTTATCAGCACAAACAGCAAAAACGTCTTATTTTTAAATAGCCGTTTGTAATCCGCTTTTACAGAGTTGTCTTGGGGGCGGTCGATGTCCTGCAGCGGAATTGTCGATATTAAAAACACTGAAACCAATGTCAAAAATCCGCAAAGAATAATGACAAAGTTAAAACCGACGACGTCTATAAGTTTTCCGCCAAAAGTCATCAATACAGCGTAACTGATGCTTGCCCAAATACGGACATCAGAAAAACGCTTCCCGTTGTTTAGTGCGACAACTGTGGTAAGACTGTCGACTGCGGGGGAAATAGGCGCACGCACCACGGACATAACCACAATCAACGCTGCCATGTAGAAATAATTTATATTGGGAATTAAGAGCAAAAGAGGAACAAGCGCAATCAAAATATTTGTTGTAACAAGCAAAGCTTTTTCACGTTTGCCGCCGTCGTCAATAAGCCCAAGTAACGGAGTGGCAAAAAGCATAACCACAGGTACGATGCCCATAAGTTCGCCTACTTGATAATCGGAAAAACCATATAAAGATAAGTACAATGAAAAGAAGGAGAAAACCAAAGTTTCTCCTACTTGTCTGAAAAAATATACAGCTTTGAGACGGTTTATCATATTCATAGCGAGACGAGTATACTACAAAACCTGTCAAATGTATTCAAATTTTTACTAATATTTTAAATAATATTTTTATTCGTCGTCATCGTCGTCATCGTCGTCATCGTCATCTTCTTTGGCTAGTTTTGCTTTTTTCAAGATGTCTTTTGACAGATTAACGAAAATACGGTCGCTGTCGTCTTTCTTTCCTTTAGAGAATTTCAGCACGATGTTATCTTTGTCGGATTGTTCAGGTTTTTCAAAATCACCTTTTGCCAAACTGTAATCAAAAAGCAGTTTAACATCCGCTGAGTCAAGGAAAGGCAGGATTGAGTTGGGCAGTGTGCCAAAGTCATTTTCAATATGGTATAATACTATTTCGTGCATTGCTTTTGAGGAAGCGAAAGCGCAGTAAGAACCTTTTATTGTGCCTGTTTTTTTGAATTCTTCAACAACCAAACGGTCTATTGTTTTTGAAGAGGCGAAAGGCAAAATCGCTTTTAGCGGTATTACGCTTAGTTCGTCGTCAGTAGCTTTTTCCACAAGCTTATCAATTTCTTCTCTGTCCAAAAAAGGCAGCATCTTATAAATATTCATTTTAATACCTCTCTATATTATTTAAAAATTTTGTTCATATAAAAGTCTTGTAAAGTTTCGAATCTTCTGTAATATTCTTTGTAATCAGGTGATTTTTTTCCTATGTATTGTGCATGAACCATAGTCATTTTTTATTTCCTCCTTGTATCTGTCAATATCTAATAATTGTTTTTCCTCGTCCGTGAGTTTTAGCCAAAAATATCTTCTGTTGAGATTTTTGATAAGGCTATTTCGTATGCCGTTTTCATCAAAGTTTTTAACGGCACGAACGATAATTGTTCGCTCTTCCGGCGAGAATCGGTACATTTCATCGCTTAGGTCAAAATCAATATTTCCTTCAACAATCGCACCGACAATATACGGGTTGTTTTCGTTATCAGTAAGGTTTTCGGCTGATATGGGTTTGTTGTCGTTTAGGCAAAGCAAGTTGTCTATAGATGTGCCAAAAATTTCTACCAAAAAACATATATTGTCGATAGAGGGCATCGTCATACCCATTTCCCATTTGGAAACCGCTTGTCTTGAAACGTACAGCATTTCGGACAGTTGTTCCTGTGAGATGTTTTTTGCGACTCGCTCGGTTTTGATTTTGTTGCCTATTTTTATTAAGTCCAGCATATATTGCCTCCTTACGTTTCAAAGTGTAGCATAACGCATTAGCGATTGCAAGCAACCTAAGGTTGCGGTTATCCGGCACTTATTATAAATGCAAAAAGCCCGTATTTTACGGGCTTTTTACTGTAATTGTTATAAAACTTTGAAAGAAACGGGGTTTGAATAAACGTATTTTGGCGAATTTTCCGCAAAATAAGGAAGATAACATATTCTAGCTAAGGCTGTGATTTTTTTGCAAGGAAGATTACAGATGCCGCAAAACGTATTTGTACAAGGAAACACAGCACCGTACACAATATGCAACGTCTGCCCTACGCCTACGCAAAGTGAAACGCCTCGTCTAACATCGCCGACAATAGGCACTCCGTTTACAAAAATTTCCGTTAGCGGAGTAAATTCCGTATTAAAATCGGCGGAAAATACAAACCTTAAAGGTTTATCAGAAACGCCTTCTACCGCAGCAGCAAGCCAAAACGGCTGACAGCACCGTGCACAAGCAGTCGTCGTGACAAGGTGGAGGAGGGGGACGTCTGGGTGGAGGGGGTGTATGACAAGCACATTCTGAGCGCCAATAGACTTGGTTACGGACTGAGTCCCAGTGGTGTATCGGAACGTCACGGCCGCCATGTTGATAATTTCTTTCATAATCCATTTTTATATTACCT
>DAOPIV010000111.1:0-2993 GCA_035399325.1 Clostridia bacterium
TGACACAGAAAAATTATTTCACAGAACGTGACAAGGAAAATTTTTTTAAACTTTCTCGCATAATCGACGAAGATCTCCCCGACTTTTGCCGTGAGTTTTTTATTGCGTTAGAAAGCCGTGCCACAACTCTCACAAGATTAGCATACGCTTATGACATAAAATTGTTTTTTAGGTACCTTGTAACGGAATCTAGTTCTTTTTTAGGCCGTGAAGTCAAACAAATAAGTTTGTCCGAGCTTGAAAATCTGCCAGGCATCGATATAGAAAAATATTTAAGCTATCTTAGTTATTACACGAATCTAGACGACGAAACACGAAAAAATTCTAATAAAGCCAAGGCTCGAAAGCTATCCGCCTTGAGAGCGATGTTTAAATATTATGCAAAAAAGGACAAAATAAAACACGACCCCACTGTCACTGTAGATTCTCCTAAAATTAAGGAAAAAGAAATCATACGCCTTGAAGGCGATGAAATTTCAAAGATGTTAAACGTCACGGAAAGCGGGTGCGGTCTTACAGCAAGACAGCTGGCATATCACAAGAATACTCAAATTCGAGACACGGCAATAATTGGGTTCTTACTTGGGACGGGTATTCGTGTCAGTGAACTTGTCGGGCTTGACCTTAACGATGTCAATTTTGAAAATATGTCTTTTGTAGTGACACGCAAAGGCGGCAGCCGTGTCCAGCTTTATTTTTCCGACGAGGTCGGCGGACTTTTGTATGAATATTATTTATACCGAACCGCTGAAAAAACAATACCGTCCGACGAAAAAGCGTTTTTTGTTTCGTTGCAAAACAAACGTTTTTCGCCTCGTTCTGTAGAAAATATAGTAAAAAAATACAGCTCGGTCGCCACCCCGAATAAAAACATAACCCCCCACAAACTTCGCAGCACATTTGGTACTCAGCTTTACCGTCAAACGGGCGATATATATGTTGTTGCGGATGTTTTGGGACATAAAGACGTTAACACAACCAAAAAGCATTACGCCGCCATGAGCGACGATATACGCCGCAAAGCTTCCACAAAGGTCTCTTTACGACAGACAAAGGAATTTGATAATAATAATGATGACTGAAAACGAAACCGCAAATAAAATTGCAATAGCTTTACTTGAGACAAATGAATACGATATTTGTGTCAGCGAAATGACCGAGCTTGCCAAAACCGCTGGATTTGAAGTGGCATTGATATATTCGCAAAAACGCTCTTCGCAAGACCATTCGACATACTTTGGCAGCGGCAAAGTTAAAGAAATTAAAAAATCTTTAAAAGCCAATAATATAGATACGATTATTTTTGCTGACGAATTATCCCCCATTCAGCACGCAAATTTAACAGATGAGCTGGATGTGGAAGTATTAGACAGGACAAATTTAATTTTAAAGATTTTTTCGTTGCGAGCTCGTACCGCAGAAGGAAAAATTCAAGTCGAGCTTGCGAGACTGAAATATCTGCTACCACGTTTGCGTATTACCCCGGGCGAACTAAGCCGACAAGGCGCAGGCGTTTTGGCTCGTGGTCCCGGCGAAACTAAACTTGAGATGGACAAGCGTTATCTGAAAGAGCGTATACGTAAACTCAAAGAAGATTTGACCGAAATAGAAAAGCAGCGTGCTGTAACTCGTGAAAACCGTGAGAACAGCCGATTGCCGCTAATAGCCTTGGTTGGTTACACAAACGCCGGGAAATCAACCCTTTTTAACAGACTCACAGAAAGCGATGTGTTGGCGGAAAACAAACTGTTTGCAACGCTTGACACAACAATAAGACGTACTGATATTGCGCCAAATTTAGAAGTTTTGTTTAGCGACACCGTAGGTTTTATAAGAAAGCTTCCTCACCATCTTGTAGAATCGTTTAAATCGACTTTGGAAGAAATAACCTTTGCCGATATTGTTTTAAATGTGTGCGATGCGTCTGACCCACAGGTTGACGAGCATATAAACGTTACACGTGCTCAATTGGAAAATTTAAAAATTACTGCAAAAATTTTCGATGTTTACAACAAATGCGACTTATTAGACGGCAAATTTGTAATACCGAAAAGCGAGAGTGCTATCGGTATTTCGGCTATTGGCGGTCAAGGCATTGACACATTAAAAGATATGCTAATAAAAGAAATACAAAATAAATATACATTTGTGAGATTGCTTCTGCCTTATTCAAAAATCAGTGAATTGTCCCAGTTGCAGACGATTTCATATGATACAAAGCTAGAATATATTGAAAACGGACTTGTTATCAGCGGATATTTTCTTACCGCATATTACGGAAAATACGGCAAATATATAAAAAAAGATTAAAAAACACCAAAACACGCCGTATTGACTGTATATTTTTTTACTTTATCTCTAAGCGAGTTGTTATATACTACATTTAAACTTCTTTATAGACAAAATATAGAGTACTATTTGTGAAATAGTACTCTATATTTCAATACAATTAGAACTTTTGTTCTAAAAATATTGATTTTTAAAAGAAACTGTGTTAAAATTTGCTTATGAATAAAATCGATAACAAACTAAATGATGTATATGAATATTTGAAAAATTATATTGATGAAAATTCTTTTCCCCCTACCGTTCGAGAAATTTCATCAGCCTTGGGAATAACTTCTACATCAACGGTATTTTATTATCTTGAAAAACTGCAAAGTCAAGGTAAGATTTTGCGGTCTGATAACAAAAATCGAGCAATCACTTTGATTGATGAAACAATCACAAATTTTAAAAACGTTCCTCTTGTTGGTTCAGTTTGTGCGGGAAACGGCATTTTTGCAGTAGAAAACATCGAAGGGTATTATCCTTTGCCAAGCGAAATATGCAAGGGTGAAGTATTTTTGTTGAAAGTCAAAGGCGACAGTATGACGGGTGCGGGCATAAACGAAAACGACGTTATTGTTGTACGCAGACAAAATACAGCGGATAATGGAAAAATTGTAGTCGCACTTATTGAAGATATCGCAACAGTCAAACGCTTGGTTACA
>DAOPIV010000112.1:0-2969 GCA_035399325.1 Clostridia bacterium
GTTTTTCATTTACCCGTTTTAAGTACCGCAAACTGAAAAATACTCGGATGGAAAATTTGTTCAGCACGATAAAATATGCAAAATAGCAATTTTGCTTTAATATAGATGTTTATAAAGATGTTATTCCACAATAAGAGATTGAAACTATTTGAAACAAAAATATTGATATATAGATAATTTTTTTTATAAGAAAAGACCATCCGATAATGGACGGTCTTCTCTTTTTTGTAAAAATTAGTCGATTTCGTAGTGGTGTTCGCTGCTTTGAGTGGGGGGCAAAGTTTGACCTTGCGATACTCTAGCTGTGTTTTGAACTCTTCCGTTTTTATCGACTACGCGATAAACGCCTGTTTTTGGAGCGGTGTCGCCCGGATTGAATTTCATAGTTAACCTCCTAGTGTTGGTACTAATATTTTGAGCATACACAAGAGGTTTTATACATTTTTATATAGTAAGGGCAAAGTTTTACGACTAAAAATCACAGTATGCTGTCAAGTAATTTTGTTATGCTTTGTATGAGCAGTTGTTTGTCTATTGATGAATAGTTTATCAAAATTTCATTTGAGTCACGATTGTTTTTATAATATTCTGACAGGCAAGTAATAAGTATGCCGTTTTCTTTTGCGATTTCTTTGATTTTTGCGTCGGCATAATTTGTTTGAAGTTTTAAAAGCAAATGCGTACCCGCATTGTTTTCAATAATCTTTACTTTGCCTTTTTTGGGATACTCGTTTACAGCTTTAATGATAACGTCACGCTGAGCCTTGTAAAAAAGACGCATTCTATTTATATGCCGTTCAAAATAACCCCCCGAAATAAATTTTGCCAAAGTGTGTTGTTCGAACCCCGACACCGCACACGAAAAAAATCCCGCAGTTGTTTTTAGTTTTTGCATAATATCAGTCGGCAAAACCATATACGCAATACGAATATTCGGGGCGACGGATTTTGAAAAGGTATTTAGATAAAGCACCTTTTCGGGTGAATAACTGATAAGCGGCGGAATAGGTTTGCCGTTAAAACGAAATTCGCTGTCGTATTCGTCTTCTATTATGTATCTATCGGTTTCTTCTTCTGCCCATCGCAACAGTTCTGTCCTGCGAGCCATAGGCATTGTGATACCCGTCGGAAAATGGTGGGACGGCGAAACATGCACCAGATTTTGCTGTTTTAACTCTTCTGTCATTAGCCCGCTTTCATCCATATTTACACGAAAACATTTTAGTCCGTTTAGTTCGTAGATTTTTGTAATGGCGGAGTAGCATGGGTTTTCCACAGCTATGGATTTGCTATGCGGAAAAAGTTTTGGGATGAGATTGTACAAATATTCTGCGCCTGCCCCAATATAAATATTTTCGGGGTCAACAAAAAATCCCCTGAAACTATATAAATGATTTGAAATTGCTTCCCTAAGCTCACTTACGCCATTAAAAGGCATTCTTTCAAGAAAACTGGTTTCATCAGTGAGAGTTTGACGCATTAGTTTTGACCAAGTCTGAAAAGGGAATTTGTTTGTATTTATAATATTAGAAGTTAAATCCGTGTATTGAGCGGTAGCCGTTTGCGGTTTTTTGAAATAATTTTTATTGTTGTACGGACGAAAAATTTCTTCGACAAAATAGCCTTTTTTTTGTATAGATTTTATGTAGCCTTCGGACGCAAGCAAGTCGTAAGCATTTTCTACTGTGATAACGCTGATTTTCAAATGGTCTGCCAATGCACGCTTTGACGGCAGTTTTTCATTCGGTTTCAAAATGCCGTTTTGTATGTCTGCTTTGATATGCTTGTAAACGCAAATATACAAAGGCTTTTCGTTTAGTTCGTAAGTTAACATATTTCTCCATCTGGTATTTAAAAATATTTATATTTCACAAAAACTTTAATACCAAAAATATAGTAATCTATTTTTACTTTTTTGTAAAGATTTTGATCTTATCAAAAAACAACTATATATTTTTATAAAAAAAAGAGAGTTTTCAAAACTCTCTAATTTTTTATTATCTTGTTTTTACACTATATCGTAGGCAGTTCAGTTTTATAGTGCTCCGTTGTTATCTTGTTTTTACTCGTTTTAGCATTGCAAAGCGGGGAACGCCGTCAACATATGGCGGGTTTGCTTCACCTTCTATCAAAGGCAGAACATAATCCATAAATTTCTCAGTTACAAAATGACGGTCGCTGCATAGATAAGATTCAGGTAATTTTTTCTCGGTGTTTGCAACCATTTCAAGAGGAAGTTCTTTTATTTTCAGCTTGTATTCTTTTGTTTCGGCACGGTCAAACGCTATCATTATATTACTTTTGCCGTTTATCGCCGCCTTAACTGCTTCCGCACCTGCCAAATAGGCTTCGTCAACGTCGGTTTTGCTTGCGATATGAGCCGCACAACGTTGCAAAAGGCTGAATTCTATCGCTCTGACTTTGGCGTTGGTCGACTGTTTTACCAAAGCTGCCAAAAAACTACCAACACCACCAAGTTGAATGTGATTAAAACTGTCGAAAGCATTACTTTTTTGATATTCACTTATATATTTATCTTCTCGGTCTTTTATACCTTCGGACACGGCAACCATACAATCGCCTTTTTCAACAAAAACTTCTTTGACTTCGGCGAGAAAATCGTCTATATCAAAGGGCAGTTCGGGTACATAAATAAGGTCGGGTCCCCATCCCTTATATGAAGCCACTGCGCTTGCGGCGGTAAGCCAGCCTGCGTTGCGTCCCATCACTTCCACGATGGTAATACTGCCTTTGTCGTACACTCTGCTGTCACGAGCAAGTTCCATGCAAGAAGTAGCGATATATTTTGCAGCTGAGCCGTAACCGGGGCAATGGTCAGTGCCAAATAGGTCGTTGTCTATTGTTTTTGGCACCCCAATTATTTTACAAGGATAGTTGTGGTCGGTAAGATATTTGCCGATTTTGTAGCAAGTATCCATAGAATCGTTACCGCCGTTATACAAAAAATA
>DAOPIV010000113.1:0-2872 GCA_035399325.1 Clostridia bacterium
TTTTTTTGGAGCTAGTGGGCGGAGTCGAACCGCCAACCTGCGCATTACGAATGCGCTGCTCTGCCATTGAGCCACACTAGCGTATTTTAATAAAATTTAGATGCTAAACTCTTTTTTTTCAAACATTGTTTTTTAGCCACTAGATATATTAACTCTAAAATTATTTTGATGCGAGTATTATTTTAATTCAAATCTTTATGAATATTTAGCATCGTTTTGCTTTTTTACTAACTTGCATAAAAGATTATATTATATCCTGATTTTTCCGTCAATCGTTACGCCGTTATAAAAAATTTCTCTTCACGCTTCTTCAAAGATTGACTTTACCATACCTATTAACAAAGATGTGGTTACCCTTTAAATTTTTTGGTGGTATAGTCTTTTGTCGCACGCTGCATTGCTCTATCCAAATCTTTTTCCATCAAGCTACGCTTTTTGTCAAAAGTCTGTTTACCTTTTGCAAGAGCAATTTCCACTTTTACCAAACTTCCCGAAAAATAAATTTTTAGCGGCACTACGGTATAACCCTTTTCTTTCACCTTTTGACTGATACGCCTAATTTCGCTTGCGTTCATAAGCAACCTGCGTTCACGGCGTGTGTCTTGATTTGAAAAACTGCCCTTGTCATAATTTGCTATATAACAGCCGATTATGCTAAGGCTATCATCGGTTACCTTAACATAACTGTCTTTAAGGTTAACCGAGCCAAGTCTTATCGACTTGACTTCGCATCCAATCAAATTTATTCCAGCCTCGTAAGTATCTTCTATTATAAAGTCGTGAAAGGCTTTTTTGTTTGTAGCTACAATTTTCATATTTAAATATTACCATTTAAGCATAGCGTTTGCAATTCTTTTGACAAAAATAGCCAAATAAAAACGGCAACGTAATTGTTACGCTGCCGCAAATAAGCACATTTGATTTTAGCCGATAACAAAGAAAATAATAGACGCAACGGCAAGCGTAATACCGCTAATTAACGTCCACATTTTAAATTTGTGGTCTTTTTTCATACCTCTGTTTTTGCCGTAAAAACTGTCGGTTGTGTTTGACGAATTTGTAAGAGCGCCTGTAGCGTCACTGTTGCTTTGTTGCAATAAAATCATTACGGTAGCGGTAAGCCCACTCAGCATCATGATAATCAACAATATAATACGAATAATTTGGAAAGGTCCCATTCTATTTCTCCTTGAAGTTCTAATAGTCTTTAGGTAGTATATCACGGCGAAAAAATTTTGACAACTGTTTTTTTGAAAACCTTATTTTAATAAAAGACTTTTTCCCGTCATTTCAATCGGTTTTTCTATGCCCATAACGCTAAGTAGTGTCGGTGCAATATCGCACAACGCTCCGTTTTCGGCAAGCGTGTATTCTCCCACATTTTGACCGACCATAATAAACGGTACGGGGTTGGTGGTGTGTGCGGTGAAAGGCTCGCCGTTTTCTATCATTTTTTCAGCGTTGCCGTGATCTGCGGTAATAAACGCCGTTCCGCCCATAAGCAAAATTTGCTCAACCACTCTTCTGACGCAATTATCTACAGTTTCCACCGCTTTTTTAGCGGCTTCAAAAACGCCTGTGTGTCCGACCATATCACAGTTTGCAAAGTTTAGTATCATCACGTCGTATTTATCTTTTTGCAGTTCCGCAATCGCTTTATCGGCAACCTGATTTGCGCTCATTTCGGGCTGTAAATCATAGGTCGCTACTTTTGGGCTTGCTATTAGTATTCTTGTTTCATTTTGGTTTGGTTCTTCCACTCCGCCGTTAAAGAAAAAAGTAACGTGTGCATATTTTTCCGTCTCAGCAATACGAAGTTGACTGAGACCTTGTTTTGCCAAATACTCGCCCAAAGTGTTATCTATTCGTTTTTCTTTGAAAGCAATAGGCAAGGTGAAAGTTTCGTCGTATTTTGTCATTGTCGCATAACTTACATTTCTTTGTTTGCCTTTAATATCAAATCCGTCAAAATCAGTTTGCGTAAAAGCTCTCGTCATCTCTCTGGCACGGTCGGGTCTGAAATTGAAAAATATTACACTATCACCGTTTTCTATCGTTGCTACGGGTATTCCGTTTTCGGTAATGACTGTGGGTAAAATAAATTCGTCGGTGACTTTTGCTTTGTAACTGTTTTTCAAAGCTGTGACGGCATTTTCCGCTTTTTCGCCCTGCCCAAGTGTCAGCATATCGTACGCTTTTTCCACTCTGTCCCAGCGGTTGTCCCTGTCCATAGCGTAATAACGTCCGCAAACAGTTGCGATTTTGCCACAGTTTAACGCTTTCATTTTGGCTTGCAGCTCTTTGACAAAACCTGCTCCGCTTGTAGGCGCCGTATCTCTTCCGTCCATAAAACAATGCACGAAAACTTTTTCAATCCCTTGCTTTTTTGCCATTTCCAAAAGCGCATACAAATGCGTCATATGACTATGTACGCCGCCGTCCGAAACGAGCCCCATAAGATGAAGTTTTGTGTTTTTTGCGGCTTTCATTGAGTTAAGTAAAACTTCGTTTTGGAAAAAGTCCCCGTCCTCAATGGACTTTGTTATTCTGGTAAAGTCCTGATAAACCACTCTGCCCGCACCGATATTCAGGTGACCCACTTCGGAGTTGCCCATTTGACCTTCTGGCAGTCCGACCGCAAGCCCCGATGCGTTTAAACTGGTGTTTGGGAAATTTTCTCTTAAATATCTAATATATGGCGAACAGTTTTCGCCAATAGCGTTGCCAACGGTTTCTTTTGAAAGACCGTAGCCGTCCATAATAATAAGTGCCGTTAGTTTTTTCATTTACTGTTTGCTGCGTTGCAAATAACAGCGAATTTTTCCGCAGTTAATGACGCTCCTCCTATAAGTCCGCCGTCAATGTCGGGCAT
>DAOPIV010000114.1:0-2854 GCA_035399325.1 Clostridia bacterium
TTTAAGCTAACTATATCAATTATTGCCCTAAGTGTCAACACCAAACAAAAAATCTCACACGTTTTTCATTAAATATTTTGCTTAATTTTTGAGCGTAATAAACCTTTACAAAAAATAACAAACGGACATAAACGCCCGTTTGTTATGAAAGTTTTTAACAAAGTGAATTTATTTGATTATTCCTCGCTGTTTGCTCTGGGTACGAGTTTTACCCGTTTTAACGGATAATACAAAGCTATTGTCACCGCTCCGCCAATGAGCGCAGTGAACAACTGCAAAACTCCCCAAGCGACTGAAAGTTTGTCTACAAGCTGCGGTGCGAAAAACAGCGGAAATAGTACACGGGAGAAAAAGAACATCATCAAAAATTTTACGCCCGCCGCAAGCACAATTGAGCAGACAAGATACGCAATTCTTTTAAATTCGTTTTTTCGCTCGGACACCTTGGTGATTCTTAATATAAGAGCAAATATGACTACCAATGCCGCATTACTAAGAGCAATAAACGGTACTAACACCACTTGTGGATTAAGCCCCAAAGCGAGCGCAATAAACGGAGTCACTACCCCGACAGAAATACCGCCAATGATACCCGTCAATAATGCCGATATAAGTAAAAACATATTTACGATAGAACCGGTCAAAAGTTGATTCCCCAAAAGCCCCGAAAGATATTGAGCCAGCACTGTCAATGCTATCATTATAGCGATGCGAGCAAGCACCATGGCTTTGTTTTTTGCGTTGCCGAATAAAAAAACTTTCATTTTGTCTCCTTTGCGGCTGTTACCGCACTTTTTACTTGAATATTTTCCAGTCTGCCAAGCTTGCCCGTCAACGCAGAAATTTGCTCTACCGTGCCTTTTACGATAAGTGAAATTACGCTTTCATCACGTTCTCTGTCATGAATACCTGTGCGTGCAATTATTATTTCGCCAAATGCCGACAAAATTTCTTGCACATTCACCGCAATTTTGCGGTCTTCGATAACAATCGCAACTACTCCAAGTCTTTCCATAATTTTTCTCCATAAAACAAAAATACTCTCTTATTGACAGAGAGCTTAGACGTTTTTTAAGGCACATATTACCGCTTCGCCAACACTTTTATAAAAAACCAAAATGTCGGGTCTGACGAAAATTACTGTCTTTATCTCCGAAAAAGCTCATCGACTAAGATACTTTTATTTTAATAATTTACCGCTTTTTTGTCAACCTTATTATATCCGTAATAAATAAATTTTCTTTAATTTATATTCCAACCGAAACCGCCAAAGGACTGTTTTTTTCATTTCTAAATATTAGCGTATATAGATTTTTAAATGCTGTTTAAATAAATTTAGGAAAAATTTATCTTAACGACGGTTCTGCGTTTAGATCGTCGGGTGCTACGGGCATATTTTCCAAAAACATAAAATACCCACGGCTTGCTATCATTGCGGCATTATCGCCGCATAAATCGAGACTTGGCAAAAATATTTCATATCCGCTCTTTTTTAGTTCATTTAATTTTTCACGCAAGTACGAATTTGCCGCAACGCCGCCCGCAACCGCCAATCGGTTTTGTTTTCTTTTTGATAAAATTTGTTTTGCTCTTACTATCAATCCGTCTATTGCCGCTTCCGAAAATGAACGGGCCACATCCGCTCTGTTTATCTCTCCGCCGTTTTGCGTAATGGTGTGACAGTAATTTATAACCGCTGTTTTTAGTCCGCTGTATGAAAAATTGCCGTCTTTGAGTAACACTGACGGCAGTTTAATTGACGGCTTGCCTTGCTTTGCAAGAATGTCAATTTGCGGTCCGCCGGGATACGGAAGCCCCAAAACTCTTGCAACCTTATCAAAACTTTCGCCGACAGCGTCATCAACGGTCGTACATAAAGTTTCAATGGCGTTGTAACCAGACACATTAACAATGCTTGTATGACCGCCCGAAACGACAAGGCACAGTAAAGGTGGACAAAGATTTTTGTCCGTAATAAAATTTGCCGCTATATGACCTTCGATATGGTTTACGGCATAAAGCGGTTTTTTTGCCGCTTGCGAAAGTGCTTTTGCGTACGTTACCCCGACAAGCAAAGCTCCCACAAGCCCAGCACCGTAAGTCACCGCAATATTATCTATGTTATTGAGCGTTGTGCCTGCTTCCGCTAAGGCTTGTTTTGTGACGGAATCAATAACTTTTATGTGATTTCGACTTGCTATCTCTGGAACGACTCCGCCGTAAAGACGATGAATGTCAATTTGGCTTGCGATTACATTTGATAAAACTTCCCGCCCGTTGACGACAATCGCAGCGCTTGTTTCATCGCACGATGTTTCTATCCCCAATGTCAATATCTTTTCTTTCATTTTTTATAATGCTTTTTGCAAATAATCTTCGATGAAAGCTTGAATATCGCCGTCCATTACCGAAATTATATTTGCATTTTCATATCCCGTTCTATGGTCTTTTACCAAAGTATACGGCATAAAAACGTATGACCTAATCTGACTGCCCCACTCGATTTTTTTGATTTCACCTTTTATCGACATGGCTTCTTCCATCTGCTCACGTTCTTTGAGTTCCGCCAATCTGTTTTTGAGCATACTCATAGCGGTTTCTCGGTTCTGAATTTGGCTTCTTTCCGTTTGACAAGCCACCACTATTCCTGTGGGGACGTGCGTTATTCGTATTGCGCTGTCGGTTTTGTTTATATGCTGACCGCCCGCTCCGCTGCTTCGGAAAGTGTCTATTCGCAAATCTTTTTCGTCAATCACTATGTCCGTATCATTTTCAAGTTCGGGCATAACTTCGACAGAAGCAAAACTTGTGTGTCTGCGTTTGTTTGCGTCAAAAGGTGAAATACGTACAAGTC
>DAOPIV010000115.1:0-2841 GCA_035399325.1 Clostridia bacterium
TGGCTGTATTCCGTTCTTGGGACAACCCCAGAGCGATATATTACAGAAGAATGAATGACATACCCGGCAGCTGGGGCACAGCTGTAAATGTTCAATCAATGGTTTTCGGCAATATGGGTAACGACAGCGGAACAGGCGTTGCTTTCACACGCAACCCCGCAACAGGCGAAAAAGCATTGTTTGGTGAATATTTAATGAACGCACAAGGCGAGGACGTTGTCGCAGGTATTAGAACTCCGCAACCTATCGCGGAACTCGAAAAACAAAATCCCGATGTTTTCGCTCAATTTGTAAAAATTTGCGACACGCTCGAAAATCATTACCGTGATATGCAGGATATGGAGTTTACTATCGAAAAAGGCAAACTTTATATGCTTCAAACACGTAACGGAAAACGTACTCCAGCAGCTGCACTCAAAATCGCTGTCGATATGCTGAATAAAGGCATAATAAGCGAAAAAGAAGCGGTAATGCGTATAGAACCAAAGTCTTTGGACGCATTGCTTCACCCGCAGTTTGACGCAAAAAAACTTTCCGATGCAAAACCCATTGCACAAGGTTTGGCTGCTTCTCCGGGAGCTGCAAGCGGTGTTGTTTGCACATCGGCAAAGAGAGCTTTGCAAATTCTCGAAAAAGATAAACACGCAAAAATCATTATCGTAAGACTTGAAACTTCTCCCGAAGACATCGAAGGAATGGCTGTATCACAAGGTATTTTGACCGCTCGTGGCGGTATGACTTCTCACGCTGCAGTTGTCGCACGTGGTATGGGTCGTTGCTGCGTATCAGGCTGTCCTGACCTCAAAATCGAAGAGGGCGAAGATTTCTTCTATATCAAAGACAAAAAATTCAGCGAAGGCGATGTTCTTTCTCTTGACGGAAGCACGGGCTACATTTACGAAGGAGCACTCGAAACCGTTCCTCCGCAAATAGCAGGCGACTTTGGTATCATTATGGATTTGGCTGACAAATTCCGCACATTAAAAGTCCGTACAAACGCCGACAATCCGCATGACGCTCACGTAGCGGTTGAATTTGGCGCACAAGGTATTGGTTTATGCCGTACAGAGCATATGTTCTTTGGCAAGGACCGTATTCAACCTATGAGAGAAATGATAGTTTCTGATACTTTGGAAGACAGAGAAAAGGCTTTGGCAAAACTGCTCAAATTCCAAAGAGAAGACTTTGAAGGCATTTTCAGAGCAATGCAGGATCGTCCCGTTACTATTCGTTTCTTAGACCCGCCGCTGCACGAATTTTTGCCCACTCAGGAAGAAGATATCATAAAAATAGCGAAAGAAATGAAAATTACGGTAGAAAAACTTAAATCTACTATCGTAAAACTTCACGAATTCAACCCGATGCTCGGTCACCGTGGTTGCAGATTGTCTATAACGTTCCCCGAAATAGCAAAGATGCAAACCCGTGCGGTAATTGAAGCGGCAATAAATGTAAGAAAAGAAGGTATTAACGTCATACCCGAAATTATGATTCCGCTTGTAGGCGAAGTCAAAGAGCTTGAATACGTTAAAGCTATCGTTGACGAAACAGCGAAAAAGGTTATGGAAGAAAATAAAACAGAATTCAAATACCTTGTCGGCACTATGATAGAAATACCAAGAGCAGCGTTAACGTCGGGCGAAATCGCAAAAGCTGCGGAATTTTTCAGTTTTGGTACAAACGACCTTACACAAATGACATTCGGTTTCTCTCGTGACGACGCAGGAAAATTCTTGCCCGATTACTATTCAAAAAAGATTTTTGAAAGCGATCCTTTTGCAAGAGTCGACCAAGTCGGCGTGGGCAGACTTATCAAATTGTCGGTAAAAGAAGGCAAGGAAACAAGACCAAAATTAAAGACAGGTATCTGCGGCGAACACGGCGGCGATCCATCGTCTATCGAATTTTGCCACAACGTAGGTCTGGAATATGTATCATGCTCACCTTTCCGTGTGCCTATCGCACGTTTGGCTGCCGCGCAGGCCGCAATCAAAAACGCTAAAAACTAAAGTCAAATAGTAGAATAACGGTTTGAGTGGAAAACTCGAACCGTTTTTTATTTTAAAAAATTACAAAAAGGTTAATTATGAAAAAAATTGAAAATTTTTTATATTTGTGCTATAATTTATAAAAAAACAGGAGAAAAACCATGGAAGAAAAAACAATCTTTCCAAAGATAACTGAAAAAACGTGGTGGGGGCTGCGTGAAAAATTTTTAAAATCTATACCATCAGAACTCACAACTGCATATTTGCAAAGTGCATTAGGTTATAAAACTGATAGTTCAGCAAAAAATAATGCTATAACTCCTTTAAAACAGATAGGCTTCATTGATGATAATAACAAAACAACACAAAGATCAAAAGATTGGAGGCTTGATGAAAAATATACTCAAGTTTGTAATGATATACTTAAAGATGTTTATCCACAAAATATGCTTGAACTGTTTCCTGATGCTAATGCGGATAGGGAAGAAGTCAAAAGATATTTTTTAGCTCAAGGTTTAGGAGAAAGCGCTGTAAATAATAGCACTATATTTTTTATGTTATTACGAAATCCACAAATTAAAACTATAGAAGAATTGAAAAAATCTAATCCTAAAAGTGCTATAATAAAAAGCAATAAAACACCAAAAAAAGATAAAATAGGAATTGAGCAAAAGAATACAGTTGTTGCTCAAAAGACAATTGATATTTCTTCGCCTAATTTGCACATAGATATCCAAATTCATATAGCTTCTGATACTAGTCCCGACCAAATAGATAAGATATTTGAAAGCATGGCAAAGCATTTATATAAGAATATAGATTAAAAATATGACAAAAGCATACATAAAAAATC
>DAOPIV010000116.1:0-2815 GCA_035399325.1 Clostridia bacterium
TCACAAATATGCAGGAAAACGAAGTGCTTTTTATCGACGAAATTCACCGTCTTAATCACACGGTGGAAGAAATACTTTACCCCGCTATGGAAGACTTTGCGCTTGATTTTATCGTGGGCAAAGGTCCGTCTGCAAGGAGCGTAAGACTTCCGCTTGCAAAATTTACTCTTATCGGCGCAACTACAAAAATAGGTATGCTTGCACAACCGCTAAGAGACCGTTTCGGCGTTCACGCAAAGCTGGAAATGTATAATCATAACGAACTTACTGTCATTATAAACAACTCGGCAAAAAAACTTGGCGTAACCGTTAACCCCGACGCCGCCGCAGAAATAGCGAAAAGAAGCCGAGGCACGCCACGAATTGCCAATAGGCTTTTAAAAAGAGTAAGGGATTTTGCGCAAGTGAAAGGCGAAGGCGTTATAACCATTGATATTGCTAGGTACGCTCTTAACGCTATGGATATTGACTGTATTGGACTTGACGGCGTGGATAAATCATATTTGACATGCGCTATTGATAAATTCAACGGCGGCCCAGTGGGGCTTGATACCCTTGCGGCCGTCACAGGCGAAGATCCGTCGACATTGGAAGATGTTTACGAGCCGTATTTACTTCAACTCGGCTTTGTCACAAAAACGCCACGAGGGAGAGTGGTTTTGTCCGCCGCTTACAAGCATTTTGACAAAACTTTACCGACGGAAAGAGAGGCTCAATTGAGTTTTTTTGAACCTAACACAAATACTAAAAAAGAAAACGAATAAGGAAACAATGAAAACCAAAGACTTTTACTATAATTTACCCGAAGAGCTTATCGCTCAAACTCCAATAGAACCCCGTGATGCATCAAGAATGCTTGTGTACGACAGAAAAACAAAAAATATTTCGCACGAACATTTTTTTGATATAGAAAAATACTTAAAAAAAGGCGATTTACTCGTCATAAACAACACAAAAGTTTTGCCCGCTCGTATTTATGGATATCGCCCGAATACAAACGGCAAAGTGGAGTTTTTACTACTCAAACGGCTTGACATCAATCATTGGGAAACGCTTACAAAGCCCGGGCGAGCCACAAAAATCGGCGACAAAGTCGTTTTTTCCGACGAACTCACTGCGGAAATCACAGATATTATTGACGATGGCGTGCGGATTGCCAGGTTTAGTTATGACGGAGTGTTTGAAGATATTATTTCACGGCTTGGAGAAATGCCCTTGCCGCCTTATATAAAGGAAAAATTAACCGATAAACAAAGATATAATACGGTTTACTCAAAAATAGATGGTTCTTCCGCTGCACCCACTGCGGGGTTGCATTTTACTGTTGATTTAATGAAAAAACTTGAAAATAAAGGCGTTGAGTTTGCGGAAGTTTTGCTCCACGTGGGGCTTGGCACGTTTCGCCCCGTAAAAGAGGACGAAATAACAGACCACAAAATGCACTCTGAATTTTATGAAATAAACGATATTAACGCAGAAAAAATAAACAAAGCAAAGCGTGAAGGCAGACGGATTATCGCTGTTGGAACAACGTCGGTAAGGGTATTGGAAAGCGTTGCGGATGATAACGGAATTGTAAAACCGTGCAAGGGCGACACGGAAATTTTTATTTATCCGCCTTATAAATTCAAATGCGTGGACGCACTTGTTACAAATTTTCATTTACCCGAAAGCACCCTGCTTATGCTCGTGTCTGCTTTTTGCGGACGGGAGGAAACTTTGCGAGTGTATGACGAAGCGGTAAAAGAGAAATATCGATTTTTCAGTTTCGGCGACGCAACGTTTTTTATATAAAAATAAAACTATTTTGAAATAAGATAATCAAATGAAATAAAAAAGGAAAATATGAGCGGATTTAATTACAAAATATTAAAGCAAGATAAAAAAAGCGGAGCAAGAACGGGAATTTTGCATACTCCCCGAGGCGACATTGAAACGCCTATTTTTATGCCTGTAGGCACAGCGGCGACCGTGAAAGCGGTTCTACCCGAACAATTAAAAGAAATGGGCGCGCAAATAATATTGTCTAACACATATCATTTGTATTTACGCCCCGGTGCGGAAATAGTAGCGAAAGCGGGCGGTTTACACAAATTTATGAACTGGGACAAGCCTATTCTTACAGATAGCGGAGGTTTTCAAGTTTTTTCTTTGGGCAAACTTAGAAAGATAACAGAGCAAGGCGTGACTTTTTCTTCACATCTTGACGGCAGTCCGCACCTATTTACCCCCGAAAGCGTAATGGAAACGGAAAAACTCTTGGATTCCGACATCGTTATGGCTTTTGACGAATGTACGGAATACGGTGTAGACCACGCCACTGCAAAGCTCGGAATGGAGCGTACTTTGCGTTGGCTCAATAGATGCAAAAAGCAAAAACTCGGCGACACACAAATACTTTTCCCGATAGTGCAGGGCAATATGTATAAAGACCTAAGACTGGAAAGTCTGCGCCAAACCATACCTTACGCCGAGTGCGGTATAGCGATAGGCGGCTTGTCGGTAGGCGAACCCGATACAGTTATGTACGAAATGCTTGACGAAATGCTGCCGTATTACCCTAAGGATATGCCCCGTTATTTAATGGGCGTAGGCACGCCCGACTACATCATTGAGGGCGTCAGCAGAGGCATTGATATGTTTGACTGCGTTCTGCCCACCCGTATAGCACGAAACGGTACTGCTTTGACCTCTCAAGGCAAAGTTGTGGTGCGTAACGCCGAATACAAAGACGATTTTTCATCCCTTGACCCCGAGTGCGATTGTTATTGCTGCCGCAACTATTCAAAAGCGTATTTAAGGCATTTGGTAAATT
>DAOPIV010000117.1:0-2726 GCA_035399325.1 Clostridia bacterium
TATCGTCCTCAGTTCTATTTCAGAACAACAGACGTTACAGGTTCTATCGAACTTGGAAAAGGCATCGAAATGGTTATGCCCGGCGACCACACAACAATTTCTGTAAAACTTATCACACCTATCGCTATCGAAGAAGGATTGCGTTTCGCTATCCGTGAAGGCGGCAGAACAGTTGGTTCAGGCGTTGTATCCAAGATTTTGGCTGACTAATCTTAGTAAATTTTGAAATTAATAATAAAGGGCATCATACGATGCCCTTTATTGTTTGAATTTGCGTAAGCTTTACAATATACGCTGTGCGGAAAAAAAACAGATTTGAAAGCTTTCTATGGATATTATTTAATTCTTTGACAATATGGCAATATCTAATTTTGTTTTATTGTTATAATGGCAGATTTAGTTTGACAAAAAAAACAATTTAAATTATTTACTGCGTAGAAAGATGAAATAATAGAAAAACAATATTCAAAAAACCGATAAAAACACAGAAGATGAAATATAAAACCCCGCTATTTTCTTGACAATCGTCGTCGGCTATGTTATCATAATCAAGCACTTCTTGGCGGGGGTGTAAATTTTTGCGTAAATTTTTTTGGAGAAAATAAAAATGGCTAACAAAAAAGGCAACAGACTCAAAGTTACTCTGGCTTGCACAGAATGCAAAAACCGTAACTACGACAATATGAAAAACACTAAAAACACCACCGAAAAGCTCGAATTGAACAAATATTGTCCGACTTGCAAAAAGCACACCGTTCATAAAGAAGCAAAATAGGAGAAAGAAAATGGCAGAAGTTGTAAAGACTCGCAAGAAATCCAAGCTCGCCGATCACCTTTCAAAAAGCTGGTCCGAACTGAAAAAAGTTTCGTGGCCTACCTTTTCGACAGTTGTAAAAAATACTGGCGTTGTTTTGGTTGTAGTTTTATTCTTTTTAATCGTAATCGGAGCAAGCGACGCATTCTTTGGTTGGCTATTGCAACTCGTACGGTAAATAAATAATGCCGAGTAATAGCGAAGCGAAATGGTATGTGCTGCATACCTATGCAGGTTATGAAAATATCGTAAAAGCGAATCTTGAACAGATGGTTGAAAACAACAATCTGCAAGATGTCATTTTTGATATAAAAATACCTACCGAACAAGTTATTGAAGAAAAAAACGGCAAAAAACGTGCTGTAGAAGTCAAGTCTATGCCTTGCTACATTTTTGTGAAACTTATTTATTCGTCACAGATATGGTATTTGCTGACCAATACAAGAGGAGTAACAGGCTTTGTCGGTCCGCAGGGAAAGGCGTGGCCTCTAGACGAAGACGAAGTTCGCAGACACAAACTTGAAGAATTTAAGATTGATTTCAAGCTTGACGTCGGCGAAAATGTAAAAATTATCGACGGTTCTTTCGTGGGTATGATAGGCACGATAAAATACGTCGACCAAGCTAGACAAAAATGCGGCATAATATTAAATATGTTCGGGCGTGAGACGCCTGTTGAAATGGATTTTGACCAAGTCGAAGGCTTGCAAAAATAAAAATTAGCCGCCAAAACGGCTATGCAGTGGAAGGGTAAAAACCCGTTTACCACAAAGGAGAAATAAAAAATGGCAAAAAAAGTTACAGGAGTTGTAAAGCTCCAACTTAATGCCGGTAAAGCGACACCGGCACCCCCGGTTGGCTCAGCTTTGGGTCCAACAGGTATCAATATTCCTATGTTCGTTAAGGAATTTAATGCGAAAACACAAGACAAAATGGGTTTGATTATTCCCGTAATTATTACGATTTATCAAGACCGTTCTTTTACTTTCGTATTAAAAACCCCGCCCGCATCTGTGCTTATCAAAAAAGCATGCGGACTTGAAAGAGCGAGCAGCGTTCCCAATCGTGACAAAGTAGCGAAAATCACTATGGCTCAAATCGAAGAAATCGCAAAACTCAAAATGGTCGACCTTAACGCCGCAAATTTGGAAACGGCTTGTTCGATGATAGCTGGCACAGCGCGCAGTATGGGCGTTGTTGTTGAAGGTTAAGGAGGGGACGACAATGAAAGGAAAAAGATTTAATCAAGCTTTGGAAAAATTTGACAAAAGCAAAGCTTACGAAGTAGACGAAGCTATCCAAATCGCTCTCGACACCGCAACAGCAAAATTTGACGAGACTCTCGAACTTCACGTTAGACTGGGCGTTGACCCCAGACACGCTGACCAACAAGTGCGTGGCACAGTAGTGTTGCCCAACGGAACGGGTAAAAAAGTCCGTGTTTTGGTTATTGCAAAGGGTGCAAAAGCCGACGAAGCACAAGCTGCAGGCGCAGACTATGTTGGAGCGGAAGAAATCGTTCAAAAAATCCAAAAAGACAACTGGTTTGAATTTGATGTATGTATCACAACCCCCGATATGATGGGTGTTGTAGGACGTATCGGTAAAATATTGGGTCCTAAAGGACTTATGCCCAACCCCAAAAGCGGCACTGTCACTATGGACGTAACCAAAGCGGTTAACGAAGTAAAAGCAGGTAAAGTTGAATACCGTGTTGACAAAACAGCTATCTGCCACGTTATTTTTGGTAAAAAGAGCTTTGGCAAAGAAAAACTCAACGAAAACTTGCAGGCTATTATGGAAGCTATTATCAAAGCTAAGCCCGCTAGCGCAAAGGGAACATATTTAAAGAGCGTTGTTATCGCTTCTACTATGGGACCCGGCGTAAAAGTAGTTTATAGAGCTTAATTAA
>DAOPIV010000118.1:0-2675 GCA_035399325.1 Clostridia bacterium
GATAAATTTGTAACCGATTACAAATTTATCTTCAATTTCAAATACCTATTGATTATGTAGGTTTTGAAATTGAAGATAAATTTGTAATCGGTTACGGACTGGATTTTGATGAAAAATTCCGTGGACTGAAAGATATAGCAGTTTTGCGTCCCGAAGCTTACCAAAGCTAAAAAATTTTAGAGCCAAACAAAAATTAAACACTGACCAGCTCGGTCAGTGTTTTTAATTTCGATATTATTTTATTGTATCCGCAACAAAAAGTCCTGAGGCGCACGCAAAATACAGATTGTAACCGCCACACTGTCCATCAACATTTAGGATTTCACCCGCAAAATATATATTGGAATTTTTTAGTTTTAGCCCGTCCAAATATTTTTCGTCAATGCCCCCTGCACAAACTTGCGCCATACTCTTGTCCACTAGACTATGGAATTTGAAAGTAAAACCTTTTAGTACCGATGCCACCTTTGCAATGTTGTTCTGCGTTACTTTTCCTTTTATTCGGCTTACGACCGCTTCTGAGATTTTGTTGTGCAGTAATCCGCAAAACATTTTATCGCTTCCGTATTTAATCAGCCTTTCACCAAGCAATGCGGTTAGCTCGTTTTCAGTATAATTTGGGAAAAAATCCAGTGAAATTATATAATTTGAGGTTTCCCCTTTTACCATGTCTCTGGCGATAATTGATGATAAATTAAGTATAACTATGCCGCCAAGTCCGTATTCTTTAAACAAAACTTCGCCTTGTTCCATAAATACTTTTTCGCCGTTTTTTGTGAGCGAAACCTTTGCCGTTACTCTTACGCCGTTTAGTTGTGGAATTGGATTGAAAACTTTTACGGGCGTAAGCGATGGAAACCGTCTTGTAAAAAATTTTTGGTCTATTATATTATCAGCGTTATATCCGCTTACTCCAATGTTGCTGCCAATCGCAACAACAACCCTATCTGCCTTGTATGTTCCCTTATCGCTTTCAACATTTACGCCAAGTTCCGTTTCGATTATTTTTTCCGCTTTGCATTCAGTAATTAGGTTCACGCCATTTTTTTCAGCGGCATATCTAAGACAATCAATGACAGAGTTTGCCGTTTCCGTCACAGGATAAACTCTGCCTTGTTCGTCGGGATCACCAGTCACAAGACCAATTTCGGCAAGAAAGTTTTTCACTTTTTCGGGGTAATCTTTGACAATTTTTTTTGCTAGGTCGCTGTCGTTGTATTTATTTGTGTCAAAAACGGCGTTATAAATATTACATCTGCCGTTTCCAGTCACAGATATTTTTTTACCTACTCTTTTATTGGCTTCGAGTAATGTTACTCCGTGTCCTTTTTGGGCAAGAGCTATCGCCGCCGTAAGTCCGCTCATTCCTCCGCCTATCACTATGATTTTCATTCATTCTCTCCTATCGGCATTGACCGATTTTCTTAAAACTGTATTTTTTAAATTAGTTTACAGGTTTTACGCTGTGTCCTGTGGTATATTTGCCCAAAAGCTCCTTCAACCTTTTTTCATTTTCAAAATTTTCCATTACGATACTTTTTTGTTTTTGATTCAGTGACAGCAAATTTATGAGTATATTTCCATTCCAACTTCCCGCGAGTGGCAAGCAGTTGAATAGCTGAAAACGGCATTCGTCCAAAATATATCTTCTGAGCGGAAATTCCCGTCCGCTTTCATCGGTAAGTTTTGACCATTCTTTGGCTTTGCAATTAGCGCATTTCTTCCCAAACGGGCAATAAATAATATCCATTACGGCAATACCGCCGAAAGCATTAACAAAAATATTTTCGCCGTCCATTACTTCGGATTCACGAGTGGTCAACTCGTTTGATAGGCAAATATAACCGTTTTTATCGGCAATATCAATTTTGTTGAAAATATTTGCTCCCGTGCCGTAAAAAACTTTCTTTCCCCATTTAGTTGCCAAATTTTTTGTCGCTAGGTTTTCGCAGAAAATACCGTCAAATTTATCAACTCGATTACCCAAAATTTCAATATCTTTTTCCGTTAAAAAAGCGGGTACATATAAATATTTTTCCTTAACCGCATTTGTGTTAAGAAAAAAATTGTCGAATGACTTTTTGTCTTTGTAATTACTTGGCGCAAAAATCGCAATGTCTATTTTTGAAGTGTCAAAGTCAAATTGGCTGTCTATTACTGCAATTTTGTTTTTTTTCGGGTGTTGTGCTAAATAGTTCGGCAGTTCTAATTCGCCTTGCGTTCTTTCTGGCAATTTTGTAAGTTTTTCATATATTTTTGCATAAAAATCACGCCTAAATTGATTTAACGTAGATACCGCTACAAAAGCGTCTTGTGTTTCCACTGTGATTGTTGGTTGAAAAGGGAATTTATCAGCTTTGGCAAAAACATTTTTAATCATATCATTGGTAAGCGGTTTTGTTTTGCTTGTCTGTGTAATTTCACCTAAAATTTCCACTGTTTCGCCTTTTATCACCGTTTTTGCTAAAATCGGTTTTTCAGCAATGATTTTTATATCAACGCTTATCGGCAAAAGTTTTTTTTCGGGCATAACCAGCGAAGTGTCAGTTGTGATACAAACATCATCGCCTATTTTCGGTTCGCCTTGTAGTCAAATACTCCGTATTCACCGCCCTTATAAACAGCGTTACCGACTTCTTCGCCGTTACGCAAAATTTTCATTGCACTGCCTTGAC
>DAOPIV010000119.1:0-2653 GCA_035399325.1 Clostridia bacterium
AATATGTCGAATATTATTTTGGAGATGCGGTAAATAATGTTTCTCCAACCACAATAGCTTTAAGAGATTTAGCGTCACTCAACGGAACAGACGTAGGTTACATTAGGATAACTCAGTTTTCATCAACGTATGACCAAAACGATTATTTAATTACAGACGCAAAATCCGAAGTGCAGGCGGCACTCGAACTTATGGTTCAAGCTGGGAAAACAAAACTTATTTTAGATTTGAAAGGTAATCCCGGCGGCGACGTCGACCAAGTTAAAAATATAGCGGGCTGTTTTATATACGAGGAAGGAAAAGTAGGGAACAGTCTTTTGGTCACAACAATGGAGGAACGTAATGCCACTCAGTCATATTCCGTAAAATCCACATATGACAATTATTTTGATAGAACGGCAGGTATTCAAATTTTGGTAGCGACTGACGGCAACAGCGCATCCGCAAGCGAACTTCTTTTGGGAGCGATGCTTGATTACGGTACATGCGTGCAAATAGGCGAGACTTCTTTTGGTAAAGGTATCGCACAATATATTGAGCCTATCTTAAAAGGCACTTTTGAGCGTGATGGAAAAACCTACACAAGCTACTATGGAATATACTACACGGCTGCGTATTACTATACACCGAGCGGACTGAATATTCACCACATCGGCTTTACTCCACAAGAACAGTATCAAGCATATGACTATGATGATTTAATGGATATATCTCTAAACTTTTTTGGCGAATAAAACCATTTGATTTTAATTTTAAAATAAAAGCGGCTATTTTACAGCCGCTTTTTTTCTACAACTCCAACAGCTGTTTAATAAGTTCGTTAAGTCTTCCACGTTGCTCTTCGTTTAACAAAGGGGCAAGCTGTTTTGCAAAAGCTTTTAGCTGTTCATTTGACAAAGAACCGTCGGTTTTTTGCTTCACAACGCTGGAAAAAATATCTTTGATAAGTTGATTTTCACCCTTTTCGCCGTAATAGTCGGCTATTTTTTTAATTTTTTCAAAATCGTTTTTGTCGTCCATGGTTTTCTCCTTAATTAAAAATAAATTACACTAACATTTATATGCTTGCATACAATATATTGATTACTTTACTTTGATACGGTGAAAAATGGAAATGTTATTGTTGGCGTTTGCCGCTATGATGCTGTTGGGTCAAAAGCAACCCGAAAAAAAACAAAGCAGTTTTTTCGATGGAATTGGCGATATGGGCATTTTTGGCGACGGCGCAAAAAATTTGATGGATAGTTTTTCAAAACTAAACGGAGACGGAGATAAGACTTCTATTATTATGGAGCTTATTTCAAACCCGTTAGTTTTTAATATGCTGAAAAATACTTTATTCAAAGACAAAACAAAGGAAAAAGAGAACGAATCGTCTGCACCGCCAGAAGAACCGGAAAACAAAGAGCCAATACATAATACGGAAAAGGATGTTTCAAATGCAGACAAAGACGAATCGACTGCAAATGCGGTCGAAAAAGCCGATAACGCTGAAAAACAAGCTGGTACCGAAGAAAAATTTGAAAGCGACGGCGATACCTTTTCAAAAGAAGCAAAAGATTTTTTTCGTCCCGTTGAAAAAATAGCGGGACTGGAGGTCTCTCATGAGCTGTATAAATTATATGACGGCTGGTATCTCAATGAAAAACAAACGGATTAAAAATTCAATAAAATAGCACAGATTAAACAGTCTTACAAAAGACTGTTTTTTTATGCAAATTTACTATGGAAAAATTATAAAAAATCAACTCACTATATTATTTAATGCGTTTAAAAATATATCGCATTCGTCAATCGTGTTTTCAGCGGAAAGACTAATACGAACAAGCCCGTTTGTGATTGTACCCATATATTCGTGTGCAAGGGGAGCGCAATGCAGTCCCGCTCGAGTTGCTATGCCATATTCGTCAAACAAAATATCGCCAATTTCATTGCTGTCCCGACCACTGACTTCAAAACTTATTATTCCGCTTACATTATTTTGAGAATAGCATTTTACCATAGGGATTTTTTCAATATTTTCAAGCAAATATTCTTGGATACTTTTAATTTTTGGCAGCCGCTCGTTTTTTGTGTTTTGCCACCAATCCAAAGCAGCACCCAGTCCCGAAACGGCAGGGTGATTTAGCGTGCCGCTTTCGTATTTATCGGGCAGAAAGTCGGGTTGATAAAGATTTTTGCTGTCGCTGCCCGTTCCTCCAAAACAAGTGGGAAGAGGATTGAAATTTTTTCCAAGACACAATAGCCCCAGCCCTTGCACTGCGTGCAAACCTTTATGAGCGGGAAAGCAAAGGGCATCTATCTTGCATTTATTCATATCTATTGGTAAATACCCCATAGACTGAGCAGCGTCAACGACAAATTTGATATTGAAATCAGCTAAAACTTTCCCTATTGTTTCAATATCCTGGGCTCTGCCCGTGACGTTTGAAACGTGAGAAAGCACAGCCATATATGTGTTTGGTAAAATTGCGTCAGTGAGAATTTTTTCAGTTATGTAACCACTGGAATTTGGTTGGAGAATTGAAAGAGAAATAATACCTTTTCGCTCCATTTCTTTTAACGGGCGTATGACGGAGTTGTGTTCCCATATTGTTGTTATTACGTGCCCTTTGGCTATGCTTCCGCCTATGATAGCGGTATTTAGCGCAGC
>DAOPIV010000120.1:0-2452 GCA_035399325.1 Clostridia bacterium
GTTGGGGATCGTTACGCTTGTCAAATTTGTACATCCGCGGAACGCAGATTTACCTATATTTGTTACACTGTCGGGGATCGTTACGCTTGTCAAATTTGTACAATATTCAAACGCATTATTATAAATTATTCTAGTAGAATTCTGCAAAATAATTTCAATGACATTTTCGTCAACCGGCGATATTGCAATTACATAAGGATTATTGCTATTACCCAAATACTTTACGTTATCTTTTATATTGTAGCTCAAACTTGTGCAATCAGAAAATACTCTATAGCCTATACTCGTTACGCTGTCGGGAATGATTATACTTGTCAAACTTTTGCAATAAAAGAAAGCTTCGCTGCCTATACTCGTTACGCTGTTGGGAATATTCACGCTTGTCAAACTTGTGCAACCGTAGAATGCACCATCGCCTATACTTGTAATGCTGTCGGGTATCTTGAAATTTTTTTCGACTTTTCCAATTGCATATTGAATAAACGCCGATCCGTCTTTGCTATAAACATTTCCATCAATCGATTTGTAAGAAAGATTGCCGCTGTCAACATTAATGCTTGTTAAACTTTTGCAGCCACCAAAAACAAACTTCCCTATACTTGTTACGCTGTCGGGAATATTCACGCTTGTCAAACTTGTGCAATATTCGAACGCATCATCGCCTATATTCGTTACGCTATCGGGTATATTCACGCTTGTCAAGCTTGTGCAACAGTAGAACGCATAGCTGCCTATACTCGTTACGCTATCGGGTATATTCACACTTGTCAAAGCTGTGCAATGGAAAAACATACGATTACCTATATTTGTTACTCGTTTACCATTGTAAACTGACGGAATAATGACAGATGTTTGATTACCACTATATGATATAATTGCATATTCTCCATTAACTAGATTATAGCTAAAATCATTTTTTAAAGTCGCATACCGAGCAATAAGTGTTATGTCGGACATAACGGCAGTATTTGCTAAATCAAAATACTGAGTATATTCGTGATCCATATACCACGCATCAAAATATAAACCGTTTTTCGACTGAACATATATTGCGGTCGCATATTCGCCGTCCCAAATCTGTTGCTCTGAAATCAACGTCCCGTCGTCTTGCACAAATCTTACCGTGCATTTACTCAAGAATTTTGCATAAATATTAATATTTCCTAACACAATAGATGAAAAATTATAAAGCCGAGTACATTCAGCATCAATATACCATCCTTTAAAATTAAGATTTTCTATAACAGGTTTATCAGGCTCATTTATACATTCGCCATTTCTAATAGTCTGAGTTGAAATCAACGTACCGTCAGCTTGAACAAAATTAATGGTCCATACATTAATGAATTTTGAGAATAATTGCTTGTCTTCTGTAATTATTTCGTCAAAATTATATAACTGTAAACATTCTTCATCAACATACCAGCCGATGAACTCAAAACTTTCTTTTTGGGGTATTTCCAGTACTTTGGCACATTCTCCGTTCCATACTGTTTGCGTGGCAAAAATCGTGCCGTCATTATTTAGAAAGCTAACCGTCCAAATTTTTACAAAGTTGGCATAAACTGATAGATTTTCTTCAATAACCTGATCAAAGTCAAAAGGTTGTTGGCAAGTGTTATCACTATACCAACCTATGAATACATATCCTTCTTTTTCAGGATTATTCGGCTCAACGAGATTTGCCCCTTCATATACTGTTGATTCGGAAATCATTGCGCCGTCAGTTTGCAAATAAGTTATTTTCCAAGTTTTTATAAATTTGGCATAAACTGATAGGTTTTCTTCAATAACTTGATCAAAATCAAAAGGCTGTTGAAAATTGTTATCGCTATACCAACCTCTGAATTCATATCCTTCTTTTTCGGGATCGTTAGGTTTGCTTAAATGCCCACCGTCAAGTACCGTTTGCTCTGAAATAAGAGTTCCGTCAGTTTGAAAAAAGCTTATTTTCCATGCCACGCTTGTGTCCGTCCATTTTGCGTACAACGTTGTATCTTCGCTAAGCGCGGTTGAAAAATCAAAAGCCTGCTCGCATTCTTCGTCGCTAAACCATCCGTCAAAACGGTAGCCGTCGCGCGTAGGTTCCTGCGGTTCCTCCGCGGTTGCGCCCTTGTCGATAATCTGCTGGTCAACCTTGCTTCCGCCGTTGACGTCAAACTTCACCGTGCATTTATTCGGGTCGGTATTGACAATTTCGCAGCCCGCGAATGAAAACATTGTTAAAACAAAAACGATGACCAAAAACACCGCTGTAAATTTTCTCATCTCTTTCCGTTCCCTCCGTATAATTTTGAATATATTGTATACCTAATTTATTCTAAAGGTCAATAGTGAAATGAATTTTAAAAATAAAAACATAAAAAATACGCCCATTAATGAGCGCATTTTTGTGATTTTCAGTTTAATTATACATTAAAAAATTTAAGTTAAATAAAAATTATTTTTTTTG
>DAOPIV010000121.1:0-2388 GCA_035399325.1 Clostridia bacterium
TACGAGCAATAATTCTAATGTCAATACGGATACAGTCTGAGGAATGTAGCTGTTTTGTACATCCACAGCCTCAGCAGGTACGGATGTGAACAAAAACCAGTCTTGTGCTCCAATCGGTAAATTTTCAATGTTTTCGCCAAAATTTGTGTACAAAACATATCTTTCCGAATCTTTGATTTTTAGGTCTATTGCGTCGGATTTCAAAAGTTTTAGTTTGACTAGAAAATCGTCCAATAATGATAGAGAATTTTCAGATTCTATATATAAATCAAATATATTATCACTAGTATGCAAAAAGTTGGGACTGTCGGAAGGTATAATAATAGTGCCGTTGCTATCCGCAACAAAAGAGTAGGTGTTTTCGTCATAAGCGGAAGAATATAGCAAGGCAAAGAAATCGGTTTCTTTCATACCGCCCATTACGACACCTATTACCGATAAGTTATCCTCAGAATAAACAGGGACGGACAAAATGACCGCTCTTTCCGTTGTAATCGGGTCGGAAACCACTTTTTCTATAGCAAAATTTCCGTCAAGAGAAGACTGAAAATATTCTCTATCTGACACATCTATCAAGCTGTCCTGAGTGGTTTGTGCCGTGCCGTTTGTCGAAGCTATCGCCAAAAAAACAAAACCGCTGCTTTGTGCAAAATCTTTTAACATACCGCTAATTTGAGTCAAATCAGAAAGATCATATTCGTTTGTGATATGTTTTGAAATACCGTTCAATACCTCATATTGACCGTTTAGTTTTACAGAAATGGTCTCTATTTGCTGTTCCGCAGTGTTTTCAAGATCAGCATATGTGGATTTACTTATATCATATTTTAAAGTGAATAAAAATTGTAAAAAAATGAGCGCGAAAGAAATCAATACTATCGACGGGAGTAAAATTATTTGAAATTTTCTTAATCTTGTTTTGTACATATTTAGCCAATAATTTAGCTCTAGCTAAAAATCTTTATATTTTTATGATTTTATCACATTACATCTATTTTGTAAACACTAAAATAAAATTATGTTGCGAAATTGTTTTGTGTTTTTTTATTTGAAATACGGTTTGACATAACGCTATTGACATAAAATATATAGTTATGATAACATCATTATTGCAAGTCATAGGTCAAAGGAGAGGGTATGAACTACTTATCACGCAGTAACCAAGTCACACTAACGGAAGAAGGATATATAAGAAAACAGTTTAACGATAAAAAAGAATGTCAAAGGGAAATGAAACTGTATGCAAAACTTGCTCCGTTAAAATTTTTTCCAAAAGTTGAAAGAAAAGGCGAAAATTTTTTGGATTTGCAGTATTTGGGTGAAAATACTTTGCTTAACATACTCAATGAACACGAAAGCAAAAAAGATATTGAAGGTTTTTTAAAACATATGCATATGCTGGCTAATGTTTTTAGGCAATTGCATGATTATCAAAATGGTGAATATGTTTACAGAGATGTAAATTTTAGAAATTTTATAGAGCGAGACGGAATACTTTATTGCATAGATTTGACCGACCTGACAACGGGAGAGCTTTGTCAACCTTTAGGCGAAACTATTGCGTTTTTGCTTAGCTATGACGAGGCGTTTACTCCGTTTAAGTTTGATTGCGCAAAGGAACTGTTGAAATACTATGTTGCGGAGTTTGGGTATGAGCGGTGGCAATATCTTGTGTACACCAAGCGGATGCTAATAAAATTGTCGGCGTTAAGAGAAAAATACTGGAATATCGAAAGCATCTTAGCGTGCATATTGTAAATAACAAATAAAAATTTATCTATGGCATAAAACGGCTAAAATTAGCTGTTTTAAGTTTTCATAAGAAAATGGAGTTTTTATGACAGAGTTTTTAAATTCTTTAAGTGAGCAAGGAATATTTTTACTTAGAGTATTCATTGCAGGTATACTTGGTCTTATATTAGGAATAGAAAGAACAAGACGCCAAAAAGAAGCGGGCATCCGTACTCATTTTATTGTTGGAACGGCAGCCGCTTTGATGATGACAGTTTCATTGAGCTTTGAAAACGATTCTGCTCGTATTGCGGCACAAATTGTTACGGGCATAGGTTTTTTGGGCGCAGGTATGATATTCTTCAGGAGAGAAAGTCTCCATGGATTGACGACGGCGGCAGGCATTTGGGCGACGGCTGGCATAGGCATGGCATGCGGTGCAGGATTGTACCTATTGGCGGTGGGAGCTACACTCATTATATTTATTGCAATGACTATTTTCCACAGCCGCATTATGTATTCGCATGATGCTAGACATATGTTTTTGGTAAAATTCGACTATTCTGAAGAAGCCAAAAAAATGCTACAGACAGAGTTTCAAGTAGAAAAATTCAGTCGTTTCAAAATTTATATTTCCGACGGGAAAAATATGGCGGA
>DAOPIV010000122.1:0-2358 GCA_035399325.1 Clostridia bacterium
ATTCGTCACCGACAAGCAAGGAAAAACAATGCCCATTCCAATCTCTCGTTCAGTAGTGGCACAGTACGAATGGTTTCACGTTACGCTTACGATAAAAGCTAAAAATTTTGTCGATACGATAATGATAAATTGTGCAGTATATGATGACATTACACGATATTTGACTGTAAAAATTTATCCGATAGACGGATCATTTTTGCCTTATGTTGTATACACGGAATCTCCGCCGGACGACTACATCAGGTCAATTTTAGAAAAATAAAACCGCTCTTTTTAGGAGCGGTCGCTAAGATAATCAGCAAAATATTTTTTTACTACTGTTTTTTTCATCAACACCATTAACGGTACGCCTATTAAATACAAGACTATCGTTTGACTTATAAAAATGCTCAATACGTTTATCCAATAAACTGCTTCCGAACCGATAAGATACCAAATAAGCGGCAGCCCAAAAGCGTTTAGAAAAATCGGCGGTAAAGGAGCAAGCCACATATTTTTTATTTTTGCGGTTAGTAGTCCCGCAATAAGCGTGATAAGACTTCCAAATATGACATCGTATATACCAAACATAGATATAGTGTTGGATACGGCACATCCAATAAATAAACCAAAAACCGAAAACGGCAGTGCGGCAGGTAAAATGGTAAGACTTTCCGCAACACGAAGCTGTATCACTCCGTAACTTATTGGAGCGAGAGTCATCGTCAGGGCAATATATAATGCCGCTATAACAGCATTGAAACATATTATTTTTGTAGTGTTATTCATGAAAAAAATTATCTCACATATTTGGCGTATTTGCAACAACACATAATAATAAAAATTTTTGACAAACTATTAGTAAATAATTCAAGGAGGATTTTTGTCGTGAAAAGAGGCTTTAACATCGTGTCCATAATCGCTCTTATTCTTATAATAATCGGCGCACTCAACTGGCTCTTGGTAGGCATTTTCGATTTCAACTTGGTCGGCTGGATTACCGGCAGCATGATTTGGCTTGAAACGGCTATTTATATTTTGGTCGGCATCGCAGGTATCTTTATGATTGCTTGGCTGTTTGTTAGAAAATTCGATATGGTTTCAAACCGAAACGATGATATTTTTTAGTTACGAAAAAAAAATAAACGCGGCAAAAATTTGTCCGCGTTTTTTCTTGCGATTTTTAATTTTAATAGTCGATTTTTACTATTTGTTTACAACTAATCTTTATAATCTACAACATTAGTGCCGTTTGACCACAACTTGTCAAGTTGGTAAAACTCTCTAGTTTCACTGTGAAAAATATGCACCAATACATCACCGTAGTCAATAGCAATCCATTTGCCCTCACTGCTGCCTTCTTGACGACGTGGCTCAATGCCCTGTTTACTCAGAGTTTCGTCAAGATTTTCATATAACGCTTTTACTTGGGGCGCATTTTTTCCCGAGCATATTACAAAATAATCAGCTAGAGAAGACACTTCCTTTACTTGTACAACTTTGATGTCTACAGCTTTTTTGTCGCTCAGCGTTTTGCAAATCAATTTTACTTTGTCGTTCATTTGTTTCTCCTTTTGTCTAGGTAAAAGTCTATCGCTTGCTTTGTAAGAGAGTAATATTCTTTCATGCTAAGTCTTTTTGAGACATAGTCAGTAGCTTCAAGCAAGCAGTTTAAAAAAGTTTCTTCCAGTGTTTTTCCATAGAGATGTGATACGGGGTACGCACGGGACTCCTCTATTTTATCTGCCGTATACACAACCATATCAAGTTCGGTCATATTTGGTCTTGCTGTTGTGTGATAGCGTATAGCGTCAAGTATATCATTGTCTTTAATGCCAAATTTTTTCTCTGCCACCAATGCACCTAGCGGTGCGTGCAATATTCCCTCTGGCATATTTTCTTCGGGGGTAAATCCGTATTTTGAGTAATCAGCAGCTGACATATTTTTTGCACAGTCGTGTAAAAGACAAGACAAAAAAATTTTGTCCCTTTCGCATTTTGACGGCAATTTTAACGCAGCCAAAATCACATAATAAGTATGTTTAAACCGAGAAGGTTTTAACATCAATTTAAGTTTAGCAACTTGTTCGGAATAATTGCTGTACAATCCGTGTTTTTTGATATAACTGTCAACGGCTTGCGGCACTCTGTCCGTGCAATCTATCCCAAATTGGTAATCCACTCGGATTTTTGTGGAAGAAATTTCGCTTTGTTTTATTTTTACTTCCCTAATAGTTGCATTATATTTATTTTCGATTTCTTTTTTGTCAATGTCAAAATCATTTCCTTTTCTCTGACAAACAGCAAGAGTAGCCGTCGTCAAGATTTTTTCTGGGTATTTCCATGTTTCAAAATCCCTAAGGCTGTCGCCGCCTATTA
>DAOPIV010000123.1:0-2303 GCA_035399325.1 Clostridia bacterium
GGCAAAATGGAAATGCATTGCGAAGGCAAACCGACGGTGAGAAAAGATAAATGCAGAAGCTGCCGCAGATGTCTTAGAGCGTGCGCACATTCTGCGATAAAATTTCTTGACGGCATTGCGGAAATTGACCACAACAAATGTGTGGGTTGCGGACGCTGCATAGGTGAATGTAACTTTGACGCTATCTATAATTCCAATTACAACTCGGTACTTTTGCTCAATAAAAAAATGGCGGAATACACTCAGGCAGTAATCCAGGACAAACCGCATTTTCACATCAGTATTGTAATTGACGTGTCGCCTTTATGCGACTGCCGCAGCTACAACGACGTGCCCATTATTCAAGACGTGGGTATGTTTGCATCTACCGACCCTGTGGCAATAGATCGTGCGTGTGCGGACGCCGTAAATGCCGAACCGCTTATTCCGAACAGTCAAATTACGGACAAACTTCACAGCCACGAGGATTTTCACGACCATTTTAAAAATTGCAACGTAAACAGCGAATGGGAATCATGCCTTTCGCATGCGGAAAAAATCGGAGTTGGGACACAAGATTACGAGCTTATTACAGTAAAGTAAGAATATAAAAAATAAATAATACCGAGATATATTTCTCGGTATTTTGACTAAAATAGCATATAGTTGATACAAAACAAGCATATTTTTAGTATTTTGTATTGAAAAATAATTTTGAGGACTGTATAATTTTACTACTGCTTAGGGGGATATATTATAAATGGCTAAAAAATGGGTTAAGGTTAGACACAGCGCGGTTTTCGGCTTTCTTAGACCGTTTTTTAGAGTGGCAATGAAAAGAAAATATGGTTTTTCATGCAAAAGATTCAAGCTCGAAAAAGGAAAACCGTATTTGATATTATCTAATCATCAATCAAAATCCGACCAGTTTTTGATTTCGCTAATTTTTAATCGACCGCTTTATTTTGTGGCACGGGATGATTTGTTTTCAATGGGATTTGCTTCAAAACTTATCAAATTCCTTGTTGCGCCTATACCAAAAAACAAAGTAGCCAGAGACATTAAAACAATAAGAGACAGTATGCAAGTCGCCAAAGAAGGCGGCTGTATAACACTGTCTCCTGAGGGAAATCTCACTTTTTCGGGTACAACCGAATATATTGCTCCCTCCGTTGTAAAGTATGTAAAAATGTTAAAAATCCCTGTTTTGTTTGTCAATATTAGGGGAGGCTATGGAACAAGCCCTAGATGGGCGAAAAAAACACGCAAGGGTAATATTTTCGGCGAAGTAATAAGAGAAATGGGCTATGAGGAATACAAAGATTACTCAAACGAAGAATTGTATAAAATAATAACAGACCAGCTCTATATTGACGACAGAAATTTAAACAAAAACTATTTGTCATCTGAATTAGCGGAATATATGGAGTGCTGTGTTTATGTTTGTCCCAAATGCGGTCTAACTCACTTTGTTTCAAAGGGAGATACGATAACTTGCACCAAATGCGGGTACTCAGCAGTGTATGGGGATGACTTAAAATTTAAAACGGGCGAATTTGGAACTGTCAAAGACTGGTATGATTATCAAAAAGAGTTTGTGAAAAAATTTGATTACGAGGCTTTGGGCGACGAACCGCTTTTCACTGACAAAATAAGGGTTATGAAAGATGAAATTTTTCATAAACGCAAACATAGGGTATCAAAGCGTACTACCGTAAAAATGTACGCAGACAGATTGGAAATTTTGGACGACTTCGGCTCTGTTTCAATTTCGCTAAGCGACATATCCGATATGGCTGTTTGCGGCAGAAACAAACTTGAAATATCGGACAATGAAAGAAACAATTATTTTTTGATACCCACACCCCGATTTAACGCTTTGAAATACGTTCAGTTTTTCTATCATTACAAAAATATGCAAGGTGAAACGGCTGATGAAAACGAGTTTTTAGGATTGTGATAAATATATAAGGAAATTTATTTTTAAAGGAGTTATTTATGTTTAATTTTTGGGACGCAGACGTATGGTCATTTTTACTTACGTTAGCGATTTTGCTTGCGGCAATGCTTCTGGCTAACCTTATGCGCAGATACATACCTTTCTTGCGCAAACTTATGATTCCGTCCGCACTTTTGGGCGGTTTTTTGGTGCTTATCGCTGATGTGATTTACAAAAGTATTGCAGGCGTTTCGATGTTCAGCGACTTGACACTGGAATATTTGACTTATCACGGACTTGGTCTTGGGTTTGTCGCTCTCGCTTTAAAATCAGGTGGTGACAAAAAAGAAAAGAAAAAACGCAACGGCGAGATTATGGACAGCGG
>DAOPIV010000124.1:0-2142 GCA_035399325.1 Clostridia bacterium
TCCATTAAATGCGACGGGACTCTCGCTTTTGGATTATTGCGGGCAAGTTCTGACGCATTGCCCAATGCGACGACAGTGGAATTGGATTTTGGCGCTCGGCAGATATATAAAATAGCTTCCGCAAGCGGTATTCTGCCTTCGGGTAAGCCGATATTTTGGTATGCTTTCATTGCGCTGACTGCAATATTCAGTGCGTTCGGGTCGGCAAGACCTACGTCTTCGGCAGAGTGTATTACTATGCGTCTAGCCAAAAGCATTGGGTCGCAACCTGCATCCACAAGCCGTGAAAACCAAAACAACGCAGCATCGGGGTCGCTGCCACGCATACTTTTAATAAAAGCGGAAATCATATCGTAATAGTTTTGAGTGTCGATTGACATTGCCTTTCTTTGACACGAATCCGCCGCTATTTCTTTTGTAATAACTATTTTTCCGTTCTCGTTTGGCGGAGTTGAGTTTACCGCCAACTCCAAAGCGTTATATGCGTTCCTTAAATCACCTGTGCTTATTGCCACAATCTGGTCAAGTCCCTCGTCGGTCAAAGTTATATCAATATTCTTAAACCCTTTCGGGCTTGTCAGCGCTTTTAAGACCCCTTCTTTTATATCGGCGTCTGTAAGAGAGCGAAATTCAAAAACACGACAGCGGCTCACAATAGCGGGCGTCATGGAAGCGTATGGATTTTCGGTTGTGGAACCGATAAAAATAATATATCCTTTTTCGATTGCTTGCAAAACGCAGTCCGACTGAGCCTTGCTCCAGCGGTGGCATTCGTCCAAAAGTAAATATGTTCGTTTGCCCGATACTTCGTAACGGGATACGGATTCTTCTATTATTCTTTTTGCGTCTTTTACACCCGATAAAACCGCATTAAGTTTTTCAAAATGACAGTCGGTACTGTTTGCCAAAATATTGGCTAATGTGGTCTTGCCGCAACCCGGCGGTCCCCAAAAAATGCAGCTGCCAACGCCGTTTGACAATATGGCTCTATGCAAAAGCGAACCTGTGGAAACAATATGTTTTTGTCCGATAAATTCACTCAACACAACGGGACGCATTCGTTCCGCCAAAGGAGCCATTTTCGCTTTGTCAAAAAAAGTGTTCATAGGGTTATTTTAGCACGATAGTACTGAAAGCGCAACAAAATTATATTTTGTAAAACCTTCTTACAAAGAGTGAAAAAAGTTGATTTAAACAAATTGAAAATCATTTTATTCATTAGGCAAAATCTTTCACAATGCTTTGTTTCAAAAATTATGCTTGCACTGTTATAAAAATATTTTCCTCAGTCAGGCTGTCTATTTTTATATTTGACGAGTACCCTATGTTTCCTATATAAGCTTTTTTTGGGTAGCCTTCAACATAACTGACAAAAATTTTTTTTCCTTCAAAATTTAACGTTATAGACGGCAAATTTCCCGAAACAGGATAAAACCCAACACAACCGTTTTGTAATTTTATGCCGTATATTTTTTCTAGTACATATAAGTAAGAAAAACAAGGCGGAAGTTTTGCTTTATTGCAAAGTGACAAAATTTTTTCTAGTGTTTCGACTGAAAGCCATTCCGAAAAAAAACGGCTTCCCGAAACGAGAGATTTTATGCTTGTCACATTTTGAACCGTGAAAAGTCTGTCGCATAATATATCGTGAGCTTTTTCGTTAAGATACATTAGAGTAACAGCTTCCGTTGCGTTTTCGGGTGAAAGTGTTAAAATTTTTCTTATATGCCCGTAAATTTCATTATTACGCAAAAAGGCTGTGTCGCCGCTTACGGCAATAAAACTCAAAATTGCAGAACACAAAAGCAAAGGTTGATAAGTTGTGCGTGGTTTTCCACAATCAAAATACGGATAACAATAACCGTGCAAAAAACCTCCGTCTATAAGCTGCGTGACGTAGTTTTCGGCAAAATTTATATCGTAATACGCCAAACAAGTGTTTATGAGCGGATTTGGTTTCATATTGAAATCACGCATTTTTGGCAAGATACAGCTCATTTCCTCGTTAAACCTGATTGCCGTATCATTGTCGCAAAAAATCGGCGACTCGATTATTTCTTTTTCTTGCGGCAGAGATTTATTTAATTGTAAAACAAAATTTATTTCCGTTGCGTTTTCTGGCACGGTGATTTTTAAATTTTC
>DAOPIV010000125.1:0-2120 GCA_035399325.1 Clostridia bacterium
GCAGCAGCGCTATTAAAACGGCAGATGCAACAGCACTGAACCAATTTGATATAGCAAAAGACGCAGTGGCTATTATAGTTAACAATTCTAACTCATTGAGCAACATCACTGTCCAACAACTCTTTGATATCTACACGGGCGAAATAACAAAATTTAGTCAGTTGGGTTAAAAGGAATGAACACAGCAAAGAATAAAGAAATCACAATAAAAGTATTATTCGGTATAGCGGCGGTATTTAGCATAATCGCCGCCATTACCATATTTTTATTTGTTTTTGCACGTGGCATTCCTGCTATAAACAAAATAGGCATTTCTAATTTTTTATTTGGCAAGGTTTGGATGCCCGACGGCAACGATACATATGTTTCGGATGCTGTAAGCGGTCTTTATGGCATCTCTCCAATGATTGTGGGCAGCATTTACGCAACACTTGGCGCTCTTGTAGTTGGCGGATTAGGCGGATTTTTTACAGCCGTATTTCTTTCAAAATTTTGTCCGAAAAAACTAAAAGGTATTTTAACTCAGTTTGTCAATCTCTTGGCGGGTATCCCGTCCGTCGTTTACGGCTTTTTTGGGTATCGGATATTGTCGCCATTGCTCGGTTATTTTTCCCCAAACGGCGACGGCACGGGATTGCTTTCGGTATCGCTTATTTTGGGACTTATGATAATGCCGACGGTTGTGTCTCTGTCAAAAACAAGCATTGACGCCGTTCCCGAAAGTTTTTACGAAGGTGCAAGAGCATTGGGGGATACGCATAGTCAAGCTGTGTTCGGCACAGTTGTTCCTGCTGCAAAATCGGGAATAACGGCTAGTTTGATACTGGGTATTGGGCGCGCAATAGGCGAAACAATGGCTGTGGTTATGCTTGCGGGCAACAACGCCGTCTTTCCCACGAGTCTTTTTGGAAGTTTTAGAACGATGACTGCCAATATAGTGCTGGAAATGGGATATGCGGGAGAGTTGCAAATGGGAGCGTTAATAGCCACCGCATGTGTGCTTTTCGTATTTATTTTGATTGTGAATTTTTTGTTTGAACTTATCGCAAATAAAAAAGACAAAAAACCGTCAGATAAAAAAATAAACAAACTTGGAATTTTTTACAATAAAATAGGATTTTACTTCAAAGCCAGAGCAAAGTGGACTGTAAAAATTAAAACCATACTAAGTTATGTTTTTAGCCTTGTTTCGGTTTTAAGTTTGGTTTTTTTGATAGGCTTTATTTTGATAAACGGGTTACCAAACCTTACGTCAGAATTACTGACAGGTGAATTTTCATACGGCGGCGAGCCGACAATTTTGCCGTCCATATTAGCCACACTTATGCTTGTAGGGGTGAGTATCCTTATTGCGGTGCCTTTGGGTATTGGCGGAGCGATTTTCCTTACCGAATACGCTAACAACAACAACTTTTTTATAAAGATCGTTCGCAGCGGCATACAAATACTGGCTGGGATACCGTCCGTTATTTACGGATTGTTTGGTATGGTGTTTTTCTCGCCGCTTTTATCAAATATTTTTGGAGATAAAATTGGTAGTACGAGTATTCTGGCAGGAGCGTTGACCGTATCACTGCTTATTATTCCCGTGATAATCCGCTCTACCGAGGAAAGTTTAAAATCCGTTCCCGCCAGTTATCGTGAGGGCAGTTTGGCGCTTGGGGCAGGCAAAGCCAGAACAATATTCAAAGTTGTGCTTCCGTCAGCTTTCCCCGGAATATTGTCGGCGGTAATACTTGCTGTCGGACGCATCGTATCGGAATCAGCGCCTTTGATGTTTACTATGGGAGCATCATTAAAAGCAACGCCCACTAGTATTTTGTCAAGCGGTACGACATTGGCGGTTGCGCTGTACGTTTTGGCGGGAGAAGGACTCCATATAAATCAAGCATATGCGACAGCCTGTGTTTTGCTTATTATAGTTTTGGCGCTAAATTTACTTTCAACGTTTTTGGTTAATAGACTGCATAAAAAATTGGTAGGTGCAAAATGAGAATAAACGAAAAAAAATTATTAGACGGAAAAATTGATATAAAAAATGCCGACTTGTTTTACGGCGATTTTCAAGCATTAAAAAACATAAATATGCAAATTCCGGAAAAAGAAATCACGGCATTTAT
>DAOPIV010000126.1:0-2094 GCA_035399325.1 Clostridia bacterium
AAAAATGTTGCTAAGGCTAAAATGATATTGGTAAATTAAATAGAGAAAAGCAAAATGGTGGAAATGCCATGACGCAAAGCCAAATGGGTCTAAGTCGAGTTTTTCGATATGACAGCCGGTTACCGCAAATGAAATTTACAAAAAAGGTAAAATTTGTTTGCGTTTTTTAATTTATATTCAAAAGAAAAAAGTGAAAAGCAAAACCGTGTGAAAGCCGGCGGCGCAAAACTACAGGGTCTAAGTTGCCAATTTTGGCGATATGACAGCCAGGTGCCTCGAAGAAACCATATTCGGGGCTTTTTTGATTGAAAAAAATATTAAAAGGAGGTTTTGGCGGAAAATGAAAAAATCATTAGTTTTAATATTACTAGCACTAATAATCGTGTCTGCAATGGTTTCCGGTTCGCTAGCGGTTTATACCACTACGGAAGAAATCACAAGCGGCGATATTTCCGCAAAAACCTTAATCTTTGAGTTAAACAAAATCAGCGGTTTTGACCAAGCATTACAAATAGCTCCCACCGAAAGCGTTACATACATATTCAACATCACAAATACAAAAGGTTATGCAGTATCCCAAGTACCTATAGACGCAACGATAACTATTGCTCTTGGTGCGGCGGAAGGTAAAACTGCGATAGGAAACCTCGTAGCTACAATATACAGTGAAGGCGTAGAAATTGCTGATATACCTGTAATTAACGGCGTGGGCAGCATTGATTTATCTAAACACTTTAATCTGACAGCGGAAACATTCCAATATGAAGTAGTTGTAACTTGGGTTCCAAATTTTAATGACAATCTTTATATGGGTAGCTCCTACGGAAGCGTTTTGACAGTAAACGGCGTTGCAGTACAAGGCGTGGAAGACCCGCTTATGAAACAAATGAGCGATTATTTGTTTGAAAACCGTTATTCGATATTTAATACAACAAAAGACTTTACGGTTTATTATAGTTCGGAAGACGGAGTTTTATATAGAACAGGTAGCGGATCCAATACCATAGCAAACAATCTTGTCAGTGCTATTGCTAACGAGTTTATGGATAAAATTCCCAGCGGAACAACTATCTACATCTATGTAAAACAGACAAACAGAAGCCTAAGGATATTGATTTCAACGGAAGACGTTATGTACGGCAGTTACACGCACTACTATGATAAAACCGTAGACAGATACGACAATACAATCTACGAAGCTTACAATTATTAAAACAAAATAAAATAAAATAAAAAAAATAGAGAAAAGAACAGACAAAAAACAATAAGAAAGCGCAAGCGGCTAAACCAAATTTTACATAGCCGAAAACAACAGTCTTTCTCTAATAAATGGAGGATATTATGAAAAAAACAATCACACTAATCTTGTTGGCGTTAATAGTCGCAACATCTTTGGTAACAGGCACTTTGGCTGTTTATTCGGTTGAAGCTCCCGAAATCAATAGCGGAAACATCATAGCGAAAGAATTTGTTTTCACTGCAAGCGGAAGCCAAGATTTCACAACAGACGTGCAAATCGCTCCTACCGAAACTGTCCAAAAAACCTTTACAGTATCAAATTTTAATGGTAATGTAGTTACAGGTACAGATATGAACGTTTCCATTACCGTTTCTGTTGAAGGTGAAATCGTTCCGCTTAGTATCGTTGTTACAGGCGACCAAGATGTTACTATCGTTAACAACGGCACAACCAGCACGATTACATTTACTTTGGCAGCTAACCAAGCTGTTACAAAAACTTTCAGCATCAGCGTTGTATGGAATAGCACAGCTAACGACAACCTGTACATGGGTAAAGTTTCTAGCATTGTTGTAAACGCTACGGCAGTTCAAGGCTAAAATTTAAGGCTTTCCCTTTAAGCCAAATAGATGAATAGTTACTACACCGAGCAAAGTCAAATCGATAGTATGCGGGAAGAGCTGGACAAAGTCATAGCCACCCCGCCAAAACCGAATGTCGCAAAAATATTTGGGAAAATCGCTTTTTATTTGCTAGTCGCTTTTTTGGTCTTCGTATTAGTCGATATTACGATTGACAAAAATAGCGGTCGTGTTCCTACACTGTTTGGCTTATCTATATATGAAATAGAATCA
>DAOPIV010000127.1:0-2085 GCA_035399325.1 Clostridia bacterium
TGTTTGGCAATTCCACTACTACCGCCGAACCCGCTTTTTTGCCAAGAAGCGATTTTCCAATCGGAGATTCGTTACTGATGCGTCCTGCAAACGGATCTGTTTCGCTTGAACCCACAATAGTATAGACTTTTTTCTCTTTAGTGGAAACGATTTCTACCGTGACCTTACTGCCCACAGTAACGGCTTTTGTGTCCGTCACATCAATGATGACAGCATTCGCAAGTTTTGTTTCAATTTCCAAAATTTCACCTTCCACAAACGCTTGTTCGTCTTTTGCTGCGTCATATTCGGCATTTTCGGAAATATCTCCAAGGTCTCTTGCTTCGCTAATTTTTTGGCTTACTTCGGTTCTGCGAACGGTTTTAAGAAAGTTTAGTTTTTCTTCAAGTTCATTAAAACCTTCTTGAGTTAAAAAGTACTCTGCCATAGATTTTTTATCCTCCTAAAAAGGGATTGACATAAATTTAAACAAAACACCTGGCGTGTGTCGCCGGTGTTTTTACCGATATATGGTACTACAATATTACTCATAAGTCAAGAAATAATCACTTTTTAGTTTTTTTAGCGGATTTGCCCTTTGAAACCAGTCTTGCAAAACGGTAAACGATGGGTTTATGCAGTTTTACAGCGTCATGCGGACACAATTCTTGACAACAATAACATCTTATGCATTTGACTTGATCCACGACAGCAATTTTTTTGACCATCGTTATGGCTTTTGCAGGACAATGGTGATAACATTTTTGACAGCCTTTGCAAAGTCTTTTTGACGGGCGTACTTTCGGTGACATTGAATTTCGTATAAATCTGGCAAACCACTTCGGCATATTTCTCTTGAAGTTGACTGAAAAAACTTTTATACGGTCAAAGTCTTCTATATATTCTTTTGTCAAAGTTGTCAAATCATATTCGCTTTCGCAAAAATCTTCGCTTATTATTCCCCTTTTAATAGCTTTTTTGATAAGCGGCATTGATTTCGGGTCGGCAAACAAAGAGACACCTGCAACGTCGGCTAGATACGCATTGGGGCTGGCAATGAGTTTTCCAATAAATTTTGGTTTTCCGTTTGTCGGTCCGTCGCCTTCCATACCGTAAACTGCGTCCAATATATGCAACGCTATTTTTGGAGACGCATAACGCTCAATGTCAATCAAAACATCGGTAAACTGCTCCAAGTTTGGGAATGCCGCATGAACTTCCACCTTGATAAGCCCCGGAATAAGACCGTACAAATTTTTTACACAGCCCGTAAAGCCAGTGAAACTGTGAGTTTTTAATTTTCCTATATTTATGACGACATCGGCATCCAGAAAAGAATTTGTCACGTCCAGTTTATGCAGCATTACGCCGTCTATATCAACGGTTTGGTAACCGAAGTCATCGATTAGTTTGGCTCCCGATTCCGCACAGGCATAGTCCATTTTTGTTGCCCTAAAAACTCCGCCCATTAGCGTTTTGGTATAACCGCCGCCCGAACTGTCTCCGACTGTAACCTCGGCTTGACATTCGTCAATAAGTTTTTTTACCACGGCAATCACCACTTCGGGATGAGTTGTGCCGCATTTTTCAGGCGGCATATCTCTTACAAGGTTAGCCTTGACAAAAACTTTTTTGTTTTTAGGGACGTATTTTGTTATTCCGCCGAGCTGATTAAACAACTCGTCTACGGCTTTGGTTACTTCGTCACGTTCGTAAGTATTTACGCTGACTACTCCTAAATTCATAGCAGCCTCATTTTGTTAATATATTTATCACATAATAACAAAAATAAAAATGTAAAGCAAGCCTTAGACACCCAAAAATAAACAGTTGCAATATTATTTATTCGCTGTTAAAATACCTATCACGGGAGAAGTTTATGAATTTTTGGATAAAAACATTTTGCGGTGACAAAATCACTCGCAGTAAAGTTGTTAAAAATACTCTGTCTCATACTCGGCAAAACGCAGAAGAAATGCTAAGGGAAGCGTGTCACGAGCTGGATATTTGCACGCCCGTTATTACCAAACGTTTTTACGAAAATATAGACGAGTTTAATTATTTCAAATTTCTAAAAACTGACTTCATTGAAGAAACGGACTTTGA
>DAOPIV010000128.1:0-2061 GCA_035399325.1 Clostridia bacterium
CTCACAATTTTTCCCGAGATGTTTGACAGCCTAAAAGTTTCGCTTTTGGGCAAAGCAGCCGAGAAAAATTTACTTCAAATATCAACTTACGACATACGGGAGTATTCGACCGACAAGCATCACAAAACCGACGACTACACTTTTGGCGGCGGAGCGGGGATGATAATGACTCCGCAGCCCATACATGACTGTATTCAAGCGGTTGACCCATCACACAAGGCCTTGCGTATTTATATGTCGCCAAAGGGCAAAAAACTTGACCAAAATTTGGTAAAACAGCTTGCCCAAAAAGATTATATACTTTTACTGTGCGGTCACTATGAAGGCGTGGATCAGCGTGTCATTGACCTTGACATTGATATGGAGCTTTCTATCGGCGATTACGTTTTGACAGGCGGCGAAATCCCCGCTATGGCTGTGGTGGACGCAGTTGCTAGATACGTTCCGTCTGTTTTGGGCAGCGAAAACGCAACCGAAGTAGAAAGTTTTTCCGACGGGTTACTGGAATATCCGCAATACACCCGTCCACAAAATTTTTTAGGTAAAGAAGTGCCGTCCGTATTGATATCGGGCGACCACAAAAAAATAGCCGAATGGCGAAAGGAACAATCGGAAATATTGACGAAGAAAAACCGTCCCGATTTGGTTAAATAATGAAAATTCAATGGTTTCCAGGTCATATGACAAAAGCTTTGCGTCTTATGCGTGAAAGCGTCAAGGCAGTCGATATTATAGGCTATGTCTTGGATGCGCGCGCACCAAATGCGTGCTTAAATCCCGAATTCGAGACTTTGACCGATAGAAAACCTTGTCTTATTATACTGAACAAAGTAGACTTGGCGGACAACGCAAAAGTCGAAAAATGGAAAAATTATTTTGAAAGCAAAGGAAAAACGACTGTTGTCGTTTCTTCCGTAAATATAAACAAAAGCAAAACTTTGACATCTGCGTTTATGCAGATTGCGAAACCCGTTACGGAAAGATACGCCAAAAAAGGCGTGTTTAAGCCCGTGAGAGCTATGATAATCGGTGTGCCGAACTCAGGCAAGTCAACGCTCATAAACTGCGTTTCCACCCGCAAACTAGCCGTAACGGGCGACAGACCGGGTGTCACAAAAGGCAAACAATGGGTGCGTTTGTCAAACGGAATCGAACTTATGGATACACCAGGTACGTTGTGGCCGAAATTTATAGATGATATGACCGCACGGCACCTTGTATATATAGGCAGTATAAAAGACGATATTATCGATATTAACGAAGCGGCGGCATTGTTTTTGGAAGAAATGTCGACGCTGTATCCTGAAGCGTTAAAAGAAAGATACGGCATTAGCGATTTGAACAAAAAACCATATGAAATCTTGCTTGATATATGTGTTAAACGTGGTTTTATTTTGCGAGGCGGAGAGTATGACGAAGAGCGTTGCGCAAAAGCCGTTTTGGATGACTTTCGTAAAGGACGGCTCGGCAAAATCACTTTGGAGACTCCATAAATGATAGAGTTTGAATACGAAATGTTTAAACATAAACGTCTTGCAGGTGTGGACGAAGTAGGGCGGGGACCGCTTGCTGGTCCCGTTGTTTGCGCATGCGTGAGTTTGCCCCTTGACGACCTTATTGAAGGAGTCCGTGACAGTAAAAAACTCACGGCAAAGCAAAGAGAAAAACTTTACGACAAAATTATGGCAAAAGCAATCGATTGCAAAATATCTATGCGAGATCACACGGTCATAGATGAGATAAATATACTTAATGCCACAAAAGAAGCAATGACGGAATGTATCAACGCATTTACCACTGAGATTGATTATGTGTTAATAGATGCTGTGCCGATAAAAAATGCAAAATTTCCGACAAGGTCTTTTATCAAAGGCGACGACCTAAGTTATCTTATAGGCGCCGCTAGCATTGTTGCAAAAGTCACAAGAGACAGAATGATGTGCGAGTACGACCGCACATACAGCGGTTACGGATTCGAGCAAAACAAAGGGTACGGAACAAAACAACATATAGAAGCGATAAAATCGCTGGGGCTTACGCCCATACATAGACGGACTTTCG
>DAOPIV010000129.1:0-1982 GCA_035399325.1 Clostridia bacterium
TGCTACTAGTAAAATTGTCAGTAATTTTTTCATTTCTTTCTCCTTATTTTTTTTGTTTTTATATTACTTGCTATTTTTGCAAGCTATATACTTTTAAAATTTTAGTGAATATTATTTGCTATTGTGGCAAGCGATAAAGTGATTTGGTGATACTTCTTTTAGTTCGGGCTTTTCTTCTGCGCATATCGGCGTTGCGTATCTGCATCTTGTGCGGAACGGACAGCCGCTAGGAGCTTTGAGAGGGCTTGGTACGTCCCCTTCCAAAACGATACGGTGAGAAGAACGAGCCGTAACGGGATCGGGTACGGGAATTGCGGACATAAGTGACTTGGTATAAGGGTGTCTGGGATCGTCGCAAATTTCATCCGAAGGACCTATCTCCATAATTTTGCCCAAATACATAACTGCTATTCTATCGGAAATATGACGTACTACCAATAAGTCATGAGCGATAAACAAATACGTCAATCCGAATTGTTTTTGCAAATCCTCAAACATATTAACAACTTGCGCTTGAATGGACACGTCCAAAGCCGAAACAGGCTCGTCGCATACGATAAATTCGGGATTGACTGCCAAAGCTCTTGCGATACCTATTCTTTGACGTTGTCCGCCGGAAAATTCGTGAGCGTATCTTGTTGCGTGTTCGCTGTTAAGTCCGACAACTTCCATTAGTTTTTGAATTTTTTCGTAGCGTTCCTCTTTATTGGCATACATTTTGTGAATATCAAGAGGTTCGCCGATAATATCGGAAACAGTCATGCGGGGATTTAAAGATGAGTAAGGGTCTTGAAAAACCATAGTTGCTTTTGTATGGAAATTCATTATATCCTTTTTTGTTTTTATTGGATGTCCCTTAAATATTATTTCTCCGCCTGTGGGTTTATATAGATTTAATATAGAGCGTCCTGCGGTGGTTTTTCCGCATCCCGATTCGCCCACCAATCCCAATGTTTCGCCTTTTTTTATGAAAAAGGAAATATCATCGACTGCTTTTAACGGAGTGTATTTAAAAGCTCCCGTTTGGATAGTAAAATATTGTTTAAGGTTTTTTACTTCTAATAAATATTCGCTTTCATTAACTGTTTGAATGTTTTTATCACTCATTGTCAGTTCCTCCCGCAACGCTGTCGCTAGATTTTTCGGGAACTAGCTTTATAGTGCCCTTTTCGTAACCTTCTTTGATATTCATCCAGCAAGAAGCGAGATGGTTTTCGTTAATGGTTATTCGGTCGGGTTTGCGATGCAAACATACTTTCAAAGCATTTTCGCACCGTGTAACAAAAGGACAACCGTCCGGAAGATTTAATAAATCTACGGGCGTACCTGAAATAGGGATAAGTCTATCTTTGTTTTTGCTTCCGCTAGGAATAGAACGCAATAATCCTTTTGTATATTCATGTTTTGGATTGTAAAAAATTTCATCCGCTGTGCCTTGTTCGCAAATTCCGCCCGCATACATAACCAAAACTTCGTCGCAAAGCTGTGCAATAACCCCAAGGTCATGAGTGATCATAATGATAGCCATACCCATTTCTTTTTGCAGATTTATCATAAGCTCAAGTATTTGGGCTTGTATCGTAACGTCCAATGCTGTGGTCGGTTCGTCCGCTATCAATATATCAGGTTCGCACGCAAGCGCCATCGCTATCATAGCACGCTGACGCATACCGCCCGATAGCTCAAACGGATATTGTTTTACACGCTTTTCAGGTTCGTTTATGCCAACCAAATGGAGCATCTCAATGGCTCTCGCTCTGGCTTCTTCTTTTGTTCTTTCAGTGTGTAATAAAATCGCTTCCTCAAGCTGGTTGCCTATCGTATAAACGGGGTTTAGACTTGTCATTGGATCTTGGAAAATAATACTGATATTGTTACCCCTGATCTCACGCATTTCTTCGTCTGTGCAGCCTACAAGTTCTTTTCCTCTAAATTTTATACTTCCGCCAACTATTTTGCCGGGGTGCGTCAAAATTTGCATC
>DAOPIV010000130.1:0-1909 GCA_035399325.1 Clostridia bacterium
TTTGAAAAAAACAGCGGATAACCACAAATTTACCATTTTCAAACCTGCCGCTTCGATTGACGCAATAATTTTGCTTACCGAAAAGACCGTCCCTAAGGTAACGGGGGGATACCGTGTCGGCTTAATCAAAATACTCTTTCTGCCGACCTGCTTGTCAAGTGATAACAATTTCGGTTCGTTTGCGCGCCTTTCACCAAATAGCTCGCTCTCTAAAAAACGTCTGCCCGTTTGCCTTGTCTTGACTAAATAACGCATTTAAATTTAATTTAGGCATATTTTAACAATTTTTTCTTCTTTTGTAAAGCGTTTTTACTTTGTTACTGTTAGAACGCTATCTTCAATATCTATAAATTTTTTACACAAAGGAACTAAGGACGAATAATTAAAATAAAAAACGCAGAAAAAAAGTTGTTTCTGCGTTTTAGTTTTCTATGACTGTGCGTCCGCCGTTGATAGTCCTACGCCGAACAGGTATCAAAGTAGGTTGCTCCCCCAAAGCTTCCTCGTGGCACACAGAGTATTCCGCTTAATGCTGCTGCTTCCGCCCTGACATGGTTCACGGCTCTCCGTTGCACAAGACCTTGATATCAACACCCCTTGCTTCGTCCACGCTTTCCACATGGATACCGCCGACGGCATTCAGCCCCGCTGTAGTGGTTTGCGGGTAACAGGGCACCACTAGCTCCCCGCCTAGCACAGTGAGTTGATTATACCCTATTGACTTGTTTTTGACAACAGTTTTACTAAAAATGACCGCAAGACATCTTTTTCCATTGAATTTCAACCATTATTTTAGCAAAAAACAACCAATGGTTGAGAAAATCGCAATTTAGTAGCTAGACTTTTAAGGTTTGCGATAGTACAATAAAAGCGTAAACAATACAAAAAGGAGATAAAAAAATGAATATCGGAGACAAAATCGCATTACTCAGAAAACAAAATAATATGACGCAAGAAGAATTGGCAAACAAGTTGTCTGTAACACCACAGGCAGTATCAAAATGGGAAAACGGCATCACAAGCCCAGACATTTCGCTGCTTGGCTCGATTGCTCAATTATTCCACATTACAACGGACGAATTGCTCGGCTTGGAAGCACCAAAAGCATATGCGGCAACTGTTGACGAAGACGTTTCAAAACTTATGCTTAAAGTAAGAGTTTTTTCAAATGATGGCGACAGAGTAAACGTAAACCTTCCTTTATCAATCGCAACACTTATGATAGACAGCGGCGCAATGATAAACATTGGAAATGATACAATGAAAGACTTCAACTGGCAATCTGTTTCGGATGCGATAAAACACGGTTTACGCGGAAAAATCGTTGATGTCGTGTCTGCAGACGGGGACGTTGTCGAAGTCGTAGTGGAATAAGGGTAAGTAAAATGAGAATACGCATAAAAGCGGAGAAAGTAAATATCAACTTAATATTTCCGCTAAGTTTCTTGAAATCAAAATTGTTTTACAAATTGGTTTGCAAAGACAATAACGAAATGAAAAAAATATTTGAAAACCGCGAATTAATGAAAACCATAGTAAAAGAATTGCGAACACATAAAGGTTTAAAACTTGTAGAAGTAATAAGCGACGATGCTGTTATCAGAATCATTATTTAGTCAATTATCAACTCTCTCTTAAAATCATTTCCCAGGCAAGATTAAGGACGCTACCTTTAAAGCGTCCTTTTTCTTTTCGTATATAATTTATTGTTTTGAAAAAAACAGTATCAAAAACTAAATTAGTTTTGCGATTTCTTTTTTTAGTCTGCCAATAATTTTCTTTTCCAGTCGGGATATATATGACTGCGAAATCCCAAGTAAATCCGCTACTTCTTTTTGGGTTTTTTCCTCCCTACCGTTTATGCCGAAACGCATAAAAATGATTTGCTGTTCACGCTTGCTTAGATGTG
>DAOPIV010000131.1:0-1903 GCA_035399325.1 Clostridia bacterium
AACGGCTATTCCGATTGATATTGAGGTGATGTAAAATGGGTAAAGCATTTTTAGCAGGGCAAGGACAAGTCGGCGGACAGATTGTCACTGGGCAAATAACGGGGAATAATACTACGACATTGGAAATAACTGATATAAATACGCAACCTAGATTTATAACATTTATTATTCAAAAAGGCGTAAGTGATGAAGCAACATGTATATATAAATTTTTATGGTTTGATGACGATGATAGTGCAAATTGGATATATGCCGGAAATAATGTATGTGGGTTGAGAGGTCGAACAGATTCAAGTGGTGCTGCTACATTATCCGTAGATACAAGTCGTGCAAATGCAAACGACCGTATTGGCTATTATGATAGTGTAAATAAAAAAATCGTATTAAAAAGTTATACTGCAGATGCGATATTTTTATCAACACGCACATACAACTATTTAATCGGTTATTAAGGAGAATGAAAAATGAATTATTTTTACAAAAAATTACTGGCAAACGGAAAATATCAATATGAAGCTCGCTCGGCTCCAATATCGGGTAATAGTTTAATTAGAATAACAAAGGACGAGTACATATCCGCATTACACGCACTACTCCTTGAAAGTTTGCAAGAACTATATAACAATTCCGAGATAACCGCCGAACAGCTTGCCGAAATGGTAACGAACGGCGAAATAACACAAGCCGAATATGACCAAATCACCGCTCAATAGGGCGGTTTTTTAATGGGGTGAAATATGAAAACAAATGTAAAGAAAAATATTTTAATTGCGGTCTTGGTTTTGCTTTTGATAGGGGCAGCCGCTTATATGGGGATTGACATTTTCGGGGGTGCAGACACTCCCGAATTTGGTTATGAGTGGTTAGAGCAGAATTTTGTTATTCCTCTCATAGCAAGTTTAGGCGGCGGTACTGTCGCAGCGTTTGTGGTAAGGGCGATTTTTGCGGCGATAACCGACAAGGCAAAGGAAGCAAGCGAAAAGGCAGCGGCAAGCGCAACGCAGGTAACCGAAACAGCGACAGCCTTTGGCGAACTTTCGAAAGAAGCGATTAAAGTCCTAGCCGAGTTTAATAACAGCAACGAGATAAAACTTGAAGCGTTTACGGGCATTGTCAAGGTGTTAGAGCAGAACAAAAGCGTAATGCAACAATTCATTGAGTATGAAAAAGAGCGCATAGATTCCGACCTTACATTATCACAAGACCGCAAACAGAAACTTAAAGAAAAATTAGACAAGCTGAAAGAGTTTATCGCAAACACGACTTTGGAAGAAGCGTGGCAGACAATAACCGAAATAACGGGGGAAACAGAAAATGAAGAAGAAAGTAACGAAAGCGAAACTGTTCTGGACGCAGACAATTAGCTACATAGTCGCCATTACCCCTATAACGGCTCTTTTTATTTGGAATTGGGGCAAATACACGGCGAGTTTGGGCGGTAAATGGTCTTTGTTTGGTTGCGGGGGAATCGCAATAATCCTTTTTGTGCTAATTACAATGAACAAAATAAAAATGCCCTCGTTCTTCGTGTTTTCGGTGATTATGGCTGTTATCAGTTTTGTTCTAGAACCCGTAGTTCAAGATAGTAAATGGATTTGGGGCGCGGTTGCACTTGGCACGGGAATAGACGCTGCAACATTTCAACCGATAATCAAGCGAATGAAAAAAGCGTTAGACCGAGATAAGCAAGCCAAAGAATCGGCGATTGCGACATTGGAGATTTTGAAAGAAAATCCCGATATTTTTAGTGGGAGGACATAATGGAAACAACAGCGGAAAAAATTAAAAAAGCAATAAAAGATAATTTCTTATATGGGATTATCTTTATTATTTGTGCGGTTTATCTTTTGCGTGGGCTTGTTACAGTTGAAGAATCGGGGAAAACAATTTGGCAGATTATAGC
>DAOPIV010000132.1:0-1849 GCA_035399325.1 Clostridia bacterium
ATTCTTCTGTATGGATTTGGGACTTGGGTGATTGCGTATTTTATATATTGGAACCTTTTGGGCATATTTGCGGCAATATTGTTGAAAAAACAAGTGATGTGGAAAGCTTTGGTTTATGCAGTCTGTTGTACAGTGTTTTTTGGAGTGCTAACCACTGCAATGGACGTTTTGTGGGTGAGTTTGGGACAGCAAAACGCTTCGGTTTTTCTAAAACTTTTCGTTTCAAAGTATATTTTAGGGTTTACTTTTTACGCTCTGCATATAGCGTCGGCTGCCGTAACCGTACTGGTTTTATACAAGCCATTATGTAAAATGCTCAATAAAATCAAAGCCAAAACAATTTGCGATTGATAAAATCTTACAAAAAATCCGTATGATAAAATACGGGTTTTTTCTTTGTTCTAAGATACGCAGAAAATAAAATATACATTGATTTGTCACTTAAACTATGTTATATTAGACCTAAGTTATTTAGGAGGAATTATTTATGGTAAATTTTTACATTTCGACAGATAGTACGGCTGACCTTTTTGCCGAAGAAATCAAAAGCTTGGGGGTAGGTTTTTTGCCGTTAACACTCACAGTGGAAAAAAACGGACAATTCGAGTTTTTGCCTGACAATTTTCAATCAAGGCAGGATTACATAGACTTTTTTAATATGTTGCGTGCAGGTGTATCCATAAAAACATCAATGAACAATCTTGATGTGCATTATAAGTATTTCACAAAACTGGCGGAAGAAGGTAACAAAAATATACTTCATTTTACGATTTCTTACGGACTTGCACCCACAATGGACGTTGCGCATAAAGCGATAGAAATGGTAAAAGAAAAATATCCAGATTTTTCTGTAAAAGTTGTTGAAAGTCATACGACTACCGTAGGACAAGGTATGCTTGTAAAAGAAGCTTGCAAAATGCGTGACAGCGGTGCGACAATCGAACAAACGGAAGCGTATGTCAATGAGCTGAAAATGCATATACAGCATTATGTTGTTGTTGACGATTTGTTTCATCTCAAACGTGGCGGCAGAATAAGCGGAGCGGCTGCCGCAATAGGCACATTAGCGCAACTAAAAGTCATTATAAGCTTTGATAGAGACGGAAAATTGCAAGTTATAAAGAAAGTTATGGGCGGAAGAAAAAAAGCAATAAAAGCTATCACGGACGAATTTTCAAACTTTACCACCGCAAAACCCGACTGTCATTGTATTGTGTGTCATACAGACAACGAAGTCGGCGCAAAAGAGCTTGCGGAAGAATTGCAAAGCCGTTACGGAATAAACACGGAAATTCGTATGATTGGCGCTACTATAGGCTGCCATGTCGGACCTGGGGCAATAGCATACGTATTTGTCGCAGACGAACTTAGACCTGAAATAATAAAATAAATGAAAATATATTTTTGCGGCTCGATAAAAGGCGGTAGAGAGCTTGTCGATACATACTCCGTTATTATAAATCTATTAAAAAAATACGGTGATGTTTTGACGGAGCATATAGGCGACAGCAAATATGCGTTGAGCGGATACAGTCCGTCCCGTCAAGTATTTTTACAAGATTCTGAATGGTTAAAATCTGCTGATATTGTTGTTGCGGAAATTACGACTGCGTCTATGGGCGTGGGTTACGAGCTTGGTATGGCTGAAGCTTTGAATAAAAAAACATATTGTCTTTATCAGTCAGATAAAAAAGAAAAAATTTCTTCAATGATTTTGGGTAACGAATATTTTGAGATTTTTTCTTATGAAACGACAGAAGAATTGCCAAAAATCATAAACGGTATTTTTGCGAAGGAGATTTAATGTCACGACTTTATTTTAAATACGGCACTATGGGCAGCAGTAAAT
>DAOPIV010000133.1:0-1810 GCA_035399325.1 Clostridia bacterium
GAACAGCAAATTGACCCTGCTTTGGATGACACTATGTCTGGCAGAGGAGCATCAATGGGCATGCACGAGTCCCAATCCAGATTCTATGAAAACATCGTGGGCAGAAGTTACGAATTTTGGCAAAAACATTATCCAAAACTTGTGGAAATGTTCCCCAACGAGCTTAAAGGCGTAAGCGTTGACGATTTTTACAAGGGCGTAAATATTGCTGAGTGTTCTCTTGTGCGTACGGAAGCCGACGAGCTAACATATGCTTTGCACATTATGGTACGTTATGAAATTGAAAAACGTATGATAAGCGGTGAAATCGGTGTTGACGAGCTGCCTAAGGAATGGAATAAGCTTTACAAAGAATATTTGGGCGTAGATGTGCCAAACGACAAAATGGGCGTTTTGCAAGATGTGCATTGGGCGGGCGGAAATATAGGTTACTTCCCAACATACGCTCTTGGCTCTGCTTATGCTTCTCAAATATGCCACAGTATGAGCAAGGATTTGGACTTGAAAAAAGAAATCGGAAGCGACAATTTGCAACAAATCAATCTTTGGCTGAAAGAAAAAATACACAAATACGGTTCAACGATGGACCCGAAAGATATTTTGAAAAACGCAACAGGTCAGGATTTTGACGCTAATTATTACGTAGACTACCTAATCGAAAAATACGGAAAAATTTACGACATAAAATAATTTTGAATATTGACAATAACAATTTAGAAATTATTGAAAAAAATCAGAATTTTAGTAAAAAATAACAAAATATCTTAAACTCAAATAGTACGAAATACAAAAAAAGACCGCAAAAGACGGTCTTTTTTTATATTCAATTTTTTTAATTTTTGTATCAAATGCCCGCAAAGAAGATTAGGTGTATCGACATTTAGCATTACACCCTGTTTAGCTAGATTATTCTGTCGGCGGTTAGTAATTTAGGTTTGCTACTCGCTTAAAGCCTTGTGATACGCCTCGAGAATAGTTTCACTCATCGCATTTCTGGTTTCGGTATTGATAGGATGAGCGATATCTTTGTATTCGCCTTCTTTTGTTTTTCTTGACGGCATCGCTATAAACAAATTGTCCTTACCCTCAATTATTTTGATATCGTGAATTACAAAATAATCTTCGATAGTAACGGAAGCGATAGCTTTGAGTTTACTATCCGAATCAACTATGCGGATTCTTACGTCAGAAATTTTCATATACCCCTTCCTTTGCTGTTGTAATTATATTCATTATACACTAAACTGTTCCTCATTTCAATAGATTTTCAAAAATTCTTATATTACCCGTATTTACGGCATAATTTATACTAAAAACTACGGCGGAAGTGAAGTTTTATGAAAATACATTTCGTTGGTATCGGCGGCATAGGAATGAGTGCGTTGGCACAGCATATGGCTAGAAAAGGGCATACTGTGTCTGGGAGTGACGCAGTGAAAAGCGAAGTTACCGACATGCTCCAAAAACTCGGAATGAAAATATCTATCGGACATTCCGAAAAAAATGTCGAAGGCATAAATCTATGTGTAGCCACAAGCGCAGCCAATGCTAATAATGTCGAAATATGTTATTGCGTCAAAAACAAAATCCCTGTTTTGGCAAGACAGGAATTGTTGGGGAAAGAGTTTAATTCTTATCGCACTCGCATCGCTGTTTCAGGAACCCACGGCAAAACAACCACTTGCGGAATGCTTGCCGCCGCTTTTGAAAGCGTAGGTCAAATGCCGACAGCGTTTATTGGCGGAATGACGAAGCGTGGAAACTATATCGGCGGCGACGAACCGTGTGTGGTGGAAGCGTGCGAATACAA
>DAOPIV010000134.1:0-1799 GCA_035399325.1 Clostridia bacterium
ACATAAGCCCATAATAAAGCTGCAAAAAAACTGTCGCCGGCTCCCGTTGTATTCACAATTTTGTCGGCTTTTTCCCATACCAATCCGACTGTTTTATTGTTAGAGTAAAATGCGCCTTTTTCACCTAGCGTTATAACTACGTTTTTATAACCATTTTTATGAAGAATCTCGGCGGCTTTCTGTAAATCCTTTTGCTTTTTAATTTTTATGCCAGTAATTTCCTGAGCTTCGTATACATTGGGCTTAATTGTATGTGCTCCGCCAAGACCATGTAATTTTTTCGTTTTATTTACCGATACTGTTTCTATAAATACCGGTGCTTTGCAATTTTTCAAAACAAAATCTATAGCTTGGGGGGATAAGTTTGTATCAATAGCGACGGCTTGCGCATTATTTAGCACATCCATTTTTGAACGCAAAAAATCTTCGTTTATCAAATTAAGTATTTCCATATCGGACGCAGCTATATACATATCGCCATTATTATCGTTTATGCATAAATATGTCGATGTGGGACAAATTGTAGTCAAAGAATCTTTTGTATCGATGCCTAATTCTTTACAAGACAACTGAATTTTTTCGGCGTAAATATCGTTTCCGAATGCTGTCAAAAATTTAGTCTTCACTCCAAGTCTTGCCAGATTTTCCGCCACATTTCTGCCTACACCGCCCAAGGACAAGGTCGTTTTTGACGGGTTGCTGTCGTATTTAATAAGAGGAGCGAATGAAGTCGACGAAATATCTATATTTGCTCCGCCGATTACACATACATAGTCTTTCATAAATTTAGTATATCATAATTTTCTCCGCTATTGCAATATTGGGCAAAAAATAAAACCGCTCTTTTTAGCGGTTTAAATTTTTAAAAGAATCTTTAAAACGGTTATATTATACCAAAAACTTTGTAAGCTTATTTATGTCGCCCGCTCCAACGACAAGAGTCAGGTCGTCTTTACCCGAATGTTCCTTAATGATTTTTGCACAGTCCAAAAAATCTTTTGCCGTAATAGCTTCGGTAATCCCAACTTCATTTATCACACGGGCTAGCCTTTCACTCGTTATACCCGTTATGGACATTTCCCTTGCGGCATATATTGGAAGCAGAATAAGCTCGTCAACTCCCTTAAAACACGTTACAAAATCTCTAAATAAAGTTTGGGTTCGGCTGTAAGTGTGAGGCTGGAATGCCATAATTATTTTTTCATAGCCTTGCTGACGGGCAGTTTCAATCAACGCACGAATTTCATTAGGGTGATGTGCGTAATCCAAAACTACATTTGTGAAATCATTGTCCACAGCGGTCCATCTTCTCTCGACTCCTTCAAAAAGATTTATTCCTTCCGCAGACTTTGCGGCGTCAAGATTTAACAAGTCACATACGACTACAGTTGCCAAGGCATTGTAAATATTGTGCCTGCCCCGTATTCTGAGCTCCACGGAATAAAAGTAAATTCCGTTGCGTATAACGTCAAATGCATACACGCCTTTTTTGTGTTTCAAATTTACAGCTTGGTAATTGTTGTTTTTTTCAAAACCGTAGCTTACTCGTTTTGCTTTGACATTTTTTAAAATATGTTCGGGGACTTGGTCTCCGTTATATACCAAAAAACCGTCCCCCTGCACTTTTGAAGCGAATTTTGAAAAAGCCCGTTCTACCCCCAGCAAATCTTTGTAATAATCCAAATGATCCGTTTCTACGTTCAATATTACCCCTATTGTGGGTCGTAGAGTCAAAAAACTTGCCTTGTATTCGCACGCTTCCACCACACACGGTTCGTCGCCGCCGATATAGTTTCCAC
>DAOPIV010000135.1:0-1778 GCA_035399325.1 Clostridia bacterium
CCGTTGCGCCTATCACCTCTCCCGTAATAGGGTCTTTTTTTGAAAAAGCTTCTATTATTGCTCCGCCCACTACCGTACCGATAAGTGTGCCTAATACGGGCTGCACTGCAAGCGTTGCACCGATTTGCCCACGGTTACCGTCGCTAAGCATATCCGAACACCAAGCGTTAAAGCCCGAGTCGTTGCCTGCGGAGCCGAAAAAGCTCATCACTGTATCGGTCAAAACTATGACCAAACCGATAGCGACAACATTACCGTATATCGATTGACTATACAAGTGAGTAAGACCGTAAACTATTGTGAAAAGTCCCCAAGCTATGTAGCCAAAAGCAACAAAAGGTTTACGAGTGCCTTTTCTGTCCGACCAAGTGCCAAATAAAAATGTGGCGAATGTGGTTGCCAATGCGGAACAAATGGTCATTGCGGTAATTATACCGGGATTGTAACCGAACTCTCGTCCTAGGTAGTTTGCAAACCAGTTGTTTTCCACGCACCAGCAAAGCTGTCCCGCAAGTCCCAGTCCCCATATCAAAAGCCAGCCTTTCCAGCCGATTTTGTAGTTTTTGGGGTTTGCACGGACTTCTGTGTTTGTTATATCGTTCATATTTTTGTTATTTCCCCCCTATTGCGCTATTTTAGCTTTTCAGTAAACCAATGTCAATACCTTTACTTGACAATAAACTTCCTGTCGATTAAAATTGTGTAAATAAATTGTATGTTTGGAGGCGGCTTTTTTATGGCAGGAGCAACAATGGACAAAATAGTCAATCTTTGTAAAGGCAGAGGCATGATTTTTCAAGGCAGCGAAGTTTACGGCGGAATGGGCAACACCTGGGATTACGGTCCAATAGGCGTTGAAATAAAAAACAATATCAAAAAACTTTGGTGGAAAAAGTTTGTCACCCAAAGCGATAATTCTTTCGGGGTTGACGCCGCTATATTGATGAATTCTCGTGTTTGGGAAGCAAGCGGACATATTGCCTCTTTTTCCGACCCAAAAATGGACTGCAAAAAATGTAAAGCCCGTTTTAGAGCCGACAATTTGATTGAAGATTACTCCAAAGGCGAAATAGACGTTGACCTTATGACTAACGACGAAATGGAAAAATATATCGCCGAACATAAAATCAACTGTCCCCGATGCGGAAACTTTGACTGGACGCCAATAAGACAATTTAATATGATGTTTGAGACAAGCCGTGGCGTCACAGACGAAAATCAAAACCGCATTTATCTACGTCCCGAAACCGCTCAAGGCGAATTTGTGAATTTTTTGAACATACAGCGCTCCGCCAGAGCAAAAGTGCCTTTTGGTATCGCTCAGATTGGAAAGGCTTTTAGAAACGAAATAACTCCCGGCAACTTCACTTTCCGCACAATCGAGTTTGAGCAAATGGAACACCAACTATTTTGCAAAGAAGGCACGGACGGTGAATTTTATAATGATTACAAGAAAAAAGCATATGATTTTTTGACTGCTTTGGGCGTTAATCCCGAACACTTGCGTTTTCACGACCACGAAAAACTGGCTCATTACGCAAAATCAGCTTGCGATATTCAATATCTTTATCCTTTCGGCTGGTCAGAACTTAACGGCATTCACAACCGTACGGATTATGACCTAAGCCGCCACCAAGAATTTTCGGGAAAATCATTCCTTTACCTAGACCCCGTTACAAACGAAAAATTTGTGCCTTACGTAATAGAATACAGTATCGGTGCAGACAGACTTATGCTCGCTTTGCTGTGTGAATCTTATGATGAAGAACAGCTTGAAA
>DAOPIV010000136.1:0-1697 GCA_035399325.1 Clostridia bacterium
ATTTTTGCCGACGAAACGGAAATATCGGCAGGCAAATACCTATTCGCGCCCAAGACGATTTTACCCATAGCGAGTTTTTTGTCGGTATCAAAATGCACCGTATAAATCTCGGCGTGTACGCCCTCGTCCGTACGCCCAACTCCATAAAGAGTGACATTTTCACACAAAATTTTACCCAAAGCGTCCTGCAGTCTGCCTTGAATAGTGTCGGCATTCGTTTGAAACTGCCAGCCGCTGTAAGCGGTACCGATATATTGAATTTCCAACCTTATTCTTGACATTATAAATACAACCAGTTGTAGGGCAATGCGGGAATAAGCGGCGTTGTGCTTGTTATCCACGTATAAAGCACAAAAATACCTGTAAAAAATACTGCAGTAACCATCGTTCCAACTAAATCTCGCCAAGACAAGGTGATTTTGTGCATTTTTGTGCGGTTTGTCGAACCTTCATAACAGCGTGAGTTCATAGCCAATGCAAGTTCGTCCGCACGTCTGAATGACGAAACAAGCAGCGGTATGAGTATCGGAATAAAAGCTTTTGCACGGCTAACAAGTCCGCCCGTATCAAAAGCCGCTCCACGTGCTTTTTGCGCGCGTACGATTCTGTCCGTTTCCTCTATCAAAGTGGGGATAAAAGACAGTGCTAGCGACATAATGAGCGCTAGTTCGTGAACGGGGAATTTTATCAATGTAAGCGGTTTTAATAGACTTTCAATAGCGTGCGTTAGGTCCACGGGCGTTGTTGTCAATGTAAGCAAAGACGCTCCTACCACCAAAAAAACTAAACGCAAAATCATTTGACTTGCAAAAATCAAAGATTCTTTATATATAACTATTATCCACCAAGACCACAGTATAGTTTCACCAGTGTAAAAGAAAATGTTTAAAATGCCTGTAATAAGCACAAGCACCATTATGCCTTTCACGCTCCTAAGCACACTTCCGACTGGTACTTTTGAGGCGAGTATCGCAACGCATAGAAACATCAAAACGATTGCAAAACCAAAATAGCTTTTTATGAAAAAAATACCGACAAGATATAAAATATTGAGCAATATTTTTATTCTCGGATCCATACGATGCACGAAAGAATCGGCAGGGTAATACTGTCCGAGAGTCACGTCTCTAAACATTTTTACCCCCTTTGACTTTTACGATTTCGTCAAATACCTCCGATACCGTTCTGCCAGATATATTTATTCCTTTTTTTGCAAGCTTCTTTTTTATGACAGCCATTGCAGGCATTTCCAGCCCGTAATCTTCTATTTTTACTTTTGCGAATAGTTCTTGGGTGGGCATATCGTATTTGATTGTGCCTTCAACAAAAACCGCCACCCTGTCAACATTTTCATAAATTTCGTTCATATCGTGGCTTATCATTATTATCGTTGCTTTTTGTTCGGCACGAATTTTCGCCATAAGTTGCAGTATCTCACGCTTGCCCATAGGATCAAGTCCTGCTGTAGGCTCGTCAAGCACCAAAATTTTTGGCTTCATTGCAAGTACGCCTGCTATTGCCGCACGTCTGCGTTCACCACCCGACAAGTCGAAGGGTGATTTTTCCCCGACTTCTTCTTCATTGAGACCAACCAGATTTAATGCTTCCGATACACGTTTTTTTATTTCTTCGGGGGGCAATTTCATATTTTTTGGACCAAAAGCAACATCAGCCGCAACAGTATCGGCAAAAAGCTG
>DAOPIV010000137.1:0-1677 GCA_035399325.1 Clostridia bacterium
GTATCTGTCAAGGTGTGAGATTGCAGAAAAAATGCGTTCTTTAACAAAAGGTATGTCTTTCTGAACATTATGCAAAAGGTCTTTCATATATTGTCTTTGCGTGTGTTTGTCTGCGGGACAAGGGTTAACTACAACGGGAAGATTTTTCGCATAAGCATTTATTTCTCTCTCGGAAATGTATATCATAGGGCGTATAACAGTTATTTTTGTTCTGGACATAAAACTTGTGGGCGCAAATGTGGACAGTCTGCCTTCATAAAAAAGTGACAGAAAAAAAGTTTCAATAACATCGTCCGAGTGATGCCCTAAAGCAAGTTTATTAAATCCTATTTCGTTTAATTTTCCGTTTAAAGCACCCCGACGCATTCTTGAACAAAGACTGCAAGGACTTTCGGGACATTTTTCAAAAATTATTTGAGCAATATCTGTTTTTTGCAAATAATAATCAATGTCGTTAGCTTTACAAAAATCAGCCACAGGCGAAAAATCGAGTTTGTCAAAGCCCATATCGACAGTTATGGCTGCAAGCTCAAACTTTTGCGGTGAAAAACGTTGATACGCTTTGAGTAGTGCGAGTAATGTAAGGCTGTCTTTGCCGCCCGACACGCCTACGGCTATTTTGTCACCGTCCGCAATCATATTAAAATCAGTTATTGCGCATCTAAATGGTGCGAGAAGTTGTTGTGTAGTCATAATAATTTCCTTTTTATTATGAAAATTGTAGCAAACTTGTGCCGTAAAGTAAAGAAATTAAGCATTGCATTACTTAGCATTTTGTTATATAATTTTTTTATAAAAGGCGGTACATATGAAATTTTTTAAAAAGAAAAAAGTTGAATTTAAAGAAAATAGCGTTCCAAAAATCAAGACTAAATACAAAATAGGTCTTGCGCTCTCAGGCGGCGGAGCAAGGGGATTTGCCCATATCGGAGCAATAAAAGCATTCGAAGAAAAAGGAATGGTTTTTGACTATGTGGCGGGTACAAGCGCAGGCAGTTTTGTTGGAGCGGCATATTGTGCGGGCTATTCAGCTGAGGAAATGATAGATTTCTCAAACACTTTCGCCGACACTGATATAAAAAATCCAAACTTTTTCTTTGTTTCCACACCCGCAAGCAATATTGAAAGAGTTGCCGACAGACTTTTATTGGGCGCAACTTTTGACAGACTAAAAATTCCTTTTAGAGCGGTTTCCGTTGACTTAATATCAGGCGAAGAATACGTTTTTTCCGAAGGCAGCGTAGCAAAAGCGGTTTCGGCAAGCTGTGCAGTACCTTTGGTATTTAAGCCTGTTTCTTTTGAAGGCAAACTACTAGCGGACGGTGGATTGCTGAATACTATTCCGTCAGATGTTGTCAGGCGAATGGGTGCGGATTTTGTTATTGCGGTGGACATAAACAGTACTCGTGGTATGGGAATGGGCGAGCAAAAAACAAAATTTTTGAATATCGCAACCGCTACATGGCGTATTGTAATGAAGTCAACTGCTTATCGGGGACTAATGAATTCCGACATAATAATAAAGCCCGACCTGACAAAATTCAGCTCAACGCAAAGCTTAGGCAGAAACGATATGATAGACATAGGGTATAAAGCGGCAATAGACTCTATTGAAGAAATATTTATGTCTTTGGGAATAAAATAATATCAAGACAAAAATCGGGGGAAATAAATGGC
>DAOPIV010000138.1:0-1673 GCA_035399325.1 Clostridia bacterium
ATAAGTTTTTACTTTTTTCAAAAATCGGCGTTTCGGAAGTATTTTTGTATTTTGCAATGTCTTCACGCTTTTCGAGTATTCTTCCGCCGAATGCCACCACTTGGTTTGATACATTTATTATTGGAACTATAAGACGGTTAAACAATGCGTCGTAGTATCCGCCTTTTTTGTTTTCCATCAGTACGCCAGCCTTGACAGAGTCGCTTATCTCTATGCCTTTATTTTTTAAGTATTCGGGCAATGCATCAAACCCCAGCGACAAACCAAGCCCAAACGTTGTAGCGGTAGACTCGGCAATTCCCCTTTTTGCCAAATAATATCTTGCAAAAGCACCATCATTTGATTTTAAATTTGCGTTGTAGTGCTTTGCGGCTTCCAGACAAACGGCATAATAACGGTCTTTGATTTTTTTGGCTTTTATAATATCGTCGTCGGTCATACTGCTGCTTGGCATTGGGAGATTGGCTCTTTTTGCAAGCTGCTCCACCGCTTCCATAAAGCCAACGCCTTCGATTTCTTCTATAAATTTAATCACGTCACCGCCTGCGTGGCAACCGAAACAGTGAAAAACCTGCGACTCTCGATTTATGGAAAAAGACGGGGTTTTTTCGTTGTGAATGGGACAGCGTGCCCAAAACAGTCTGCCTTTTTGCTGAACGACGGCATATTGAGAAACGACGTCCACAATATCGCTACGCCGTTTTAACTCGTCAATAAAATTCGTCCATTCCCGTTTTTCCAAAAATTTGATTTCCTTAAATAAAAAAATAACTTTCGTAAAAGATTTCTACAAAAGTTATGTTTTTCCCCTATTTTTATTAAGAATTTTTAATATTTTAGATTTATGAGCACTTATTTTTTTTGCAAAGGTGGTTATTTTATTCTTTTTCTGTTCCTTTTGGGTACTGGTTTAATAAGTCAAGCGCAACTTTGGCTATTTTCCCTTTTTTATTTTTCCATTTTATAAAATCTGATTGATAATCAACACCAAAAATAGCTTTTGATAAATTGCGAATAATCATATAAGAAGCGTATACATGGGAATTTTTTTGATTTGCTTTACTTGCTTCGGACATAAATGTTTTGAAGCTGTTCATATTCACAGCATAAATAAGTTGTACCAATTTTGCTCTGTATTCTAAATCCACAGCAGACATATTGTCAAAATGCTCAAAATCGTATGCGTGCTGAGCCTCGTGTTTGAGAAAATCCACCTGGAAAGCCGACCTTTTCAGTCTATTTTCACCTTTCCACACGCAGTTCAGCTTTCCGTCCTCACTTGCCCATCCGCCTGCGCCTATTTTGCCAAAAGATATGTAAGCCATCCAGCTTCTGCTAACAAAACCTTTCATCATATTTACGGTATATCTGTATTCGCCGCTGGGAATCTCGACACTAAATTCGGTAGGTTCGGTGGAATGCCAAATATACGGTCCAAGATGACCTTGTGTGTCACCGCCAAGATATAAAAAACCTTGTTTTGTAACAGTTTCTTTTAAGGCAGGTTCTATTTTTTTGTCGAAAAAGTTTATTTTTTCTTCTTCAGTCTTTAATTCGGGTACACTGATTCCAAAATGATTTGCCAATTTTTGCGTTAGCGTTGATCTTGCGGTGTCTTCATCAATATTTTGCCAAAAAACATCATAATAATATTCTTGAAAAAATTCTAAAAT
>DAOPIV010000139.1:0-1647 GCA_035399325.1 Clostridia bacterium
GTTATTGGCAGCGGCGGAAAGGTTATCAACAAAATCATCGAAGACACCGGGGTAAAAATCGATATTGCAGATGATGGCACAGTATTTATTGCAACAGCGGATTCCGACATGGCTCAAAAAGCGAAATCTATCGTATTGGCGATTGCAAAAGATCCAGAACCGGGTGATGAATTTGACGGAAAAGTCGTACGCATTCTTGATTTTGGCGCATTTGTTGAGCTTGCCCCGGGCAAAGACGGTATGATTCATATTAGTAAACTTTCCAAAGACCGTGTGGAAAAGGTTACCGATGTCGTTAATATGGGCGATATGGTTAAAGTTAAAGTTATCAAAATCGATGAAAAAGGCAGAATTGATTTGAAACTTGTGAAAAAACTTTAAAAGTTAACTTATTAAGGCGGCTTTCTGTTTGAAAGTCGCTTTTTTGTCGCAAAATTTAATACAGTAAAAAATAAAAACGAAGTTTCTTTCCTTTCATATTGACGAGAAAAAAATCATAAACAAATATGGGGAAAGTAATGAAAATTAGAGAAAAAATCTTTGTAAATATCGTATCTAATGTTATAATAGTCGTAATAGTTGTGACGATTTTTGTTTTCGCTTTTTCAGAAGGAGCGACAAACGCTTTCACTCAGCAAGGTGCTATATATAACGGCGATAAATCAAGCAACAAAATTTCACTCATGTTCAATGTCTACGAAGGCAACGACCAAATTCTTGAAATTTTGGAAATACTTGAACAGAATAGCATTAAATGCACTTTTTTTGTGGGCGGCAGTTGGGTAAAAAATAATCCGGAAATTTTCATAAAAATCGTTGCCCGTGGACACGAAATCGCCAATCACGGATATAATCACAAAAATCATTCAGGCTTAAGCGATGCCGAAGACATCTCGGAAATTATGTCAACTCATACGCTCATTTCATCGCTGTGCGGCATAGAAATGAATCTATTTGCTCCTCCTAGTGGTGATTATGACAAACGTAATGTAATAAACGCAAATTCTCTTGGCTATGTTACGGTTATGTGGAGCAAAGATACGATAGACTGGCGGGATCAAAACGCCGATTTGATTTTTTCTCGTGCGACAAGCGGTCTTAGCGGCGGAGACTTGATTTTGATGCACCCGACACAAAGCACAGTAGAAGCACTGCAAAGAATAATAGACTACTGCCGTCAAAACAATTTTATTATTGTCACGGTGGGGGAAAACATAAATTATTAAGGAGTATAAATGAAAACAGAATTTTACAAGCGGTTTGACAGCGGATTACGTTTGGTATTTAAAAAAATGCCCGGTCTCTATACGGTAAGCTTTGGTATTTTGGTGGGTACGGGCAGCCGCTTTGAAAGTCCGAAATTCAACGGTTATTCACATTTTGTAGAACACCTTTTATTCAAAGGCACAAAAAAACGCACAGCGCTCGAAATCTCTGAAGAAATTGACTCTGTCGGCGGACAAATAAATGCTTATACTTCAAAAGATACGACTTGTTATTACACTCGTACGGCTAGCGAGTATCTGGAAAAGGGATTTGACCTAATTTCTGATATGTATTTCAATTCCACATTCGAGAAAAAAGAATTCGATATGGAAAAGAAAGTTATTTTGGAAGAAATTTCTATGGACGAAGACGTTCCCGAAG
>DAOPIV010000140.1:0-1620 GCA_035399325.1 Clostridia bacterium
TATGGAACAAATTGCTTTGACAATGCTCAACTGCTACAACGACATCGATTTTTACATTTCGGGTATCGAAACCTATATTGTGCGTACAGCGGTGTACTCGTACTGCGGAGCTAGTATGGCAAAACACAAAACTACACTAAGGCAAACCGCCGATATTTTGGCGATGATTGAAAAGAAAGACGATTTACTTATTTTAAAGCGTCTAATCGAATCGTCATTGAACCGTTTAACTGATTTTCAAAGGCTTTTGATAAAAAAAGCCTTTTTTGAAAAAATTTCCAAAGACGAACTTACCCAAACGCTGTCTTTGACGAAACGGACGTTGTACCGCAGACTGCATAGCACGGTTAATAGTTTTGCAAAAAGTCTTGCTTTGGAAGATTTTGAACAAGAGTGGTTTTATGAAAATTGCCTTGCACAAAACTGGATAAAAACGATTTACGCAAAGGCAAAACTAATAGCCTAAAAATATATCGTAAGGCAAGTAGCTGTCGGTAAATATAATTCGATTTTCGCCGTGTCCAAAAAAAAATTGGGTGCGGCGAAAGTTGTGACAGAAACGTTATCAAGATACAGCTTAGCGTGTGCGTACTTATATCGACTAGGCTGTTATGGTAAAAATTGCGAGTAAATAAATATTCAACTAGTTGTTAAGTAACTTTGACAAAAATGAGTTTTGAGTTAAATTGTATGAACCTTAAAACAAAGCTATAAATAGTCGTCAAAATACCGTGGTTTTGGACGTTTTTCTTCAGCAGTTTGCGTTGTCGTGGCTACGGATTTGAAATTTTGTTTTTCGTGTTTTTTTACTCCTTTATGAGACGGAGCAAACAGCATAAATACTATTACCACTGAAGGGATGGTGATAAGAAGTATCAATGCAAGCTGCACTCCGTCAAACGACTGCGTTACGCTGTCGGGATCATCGACCGAAGGATCTGCGTTGTCAACAGGAACGATAGGATCCTCCGGTTCGATTATCGCTGCGGGTAAAGGGGTAGGGTGGGGGGACACCGCCGCTTTTGATACGGTTGAGCTCATAACATAGCCCATGTAATCGCCGCAGCAGACGTAATACCAATTTATACCGCTTGTCACAATACAGCCGTAATAAGCCATTACCTGGCTGTTTGTTGCACGCATTAGCACCGAGCTGGTGGAATCGGGATAAAGATATATTTTTGAGCTGTCCGCTGTCACCGAAACGGTCACCGACGGATAAAAAGGAGTAAGCGGAGTTTCGTAAACGGCGTCTACTTTTGATATAAGAACGTAGCCCGTTATTTTGTTAAACATACCGACATTGTTGGAAATCTCCACTCTGTAGTATCCGCCTTCGACACCTTTGACTTCGGCATAATACGTTTGCTCCAATGCGAACATAGGCTTTGTGTTGCTGGGCGTGGCGTAAATATACACGTCGTTAGTCAACACACGCACATACGGCGGAACGTCGTCCGCAATCGCAGGGAACGGCAAAAAAAGCATTATCAAAACAGTGATTATGGCGGAAATTTTTCGCATATTAAAAATTTAACATGGTAATGAAAATTTTTTTGGGAAATATATGTCGAATATTGTAAAAGTATGAATGAGTTGATAAATAAAATTATTTTAATA
>DAOPIV010000141.1:0-1547 GCA_035399325.1 Clostridia bacterium
GTGCCTTTTACGATAAGAGAAATCACGCTTTCGTCACGTTCACGGTCATGAATACCTGTGCGAGCAACTATTATGTCGCCGAAAGCCGACAAAATTTCTTGCACGCTTACCGCCACTTTGCGGTCTTCAATAACAATCGCAACTACTCCAAGTCTTTCCATAATTTTTCCCCCATAAAACAAAAATGCTCTCTATTAGTAGAGAGCTTGGTTTTTTAAGGCACATATTACCGCTTCGCCAACAAAATTAGAAACAACTAAAAATGTCGGGTTTGACGAAAATTACTGTCTTTATCTCCGAAAAAGCTCATCGACTAAGATACTTATATTTTAATTTTTTCCCGCTTGTTTGTCAACTTTATTTCGTCAGTAAAAAATAAGTTTTCTTTTAATTTTGACAAAAACATAAATCAACGAAAGATTGATTGTCGTTTTAAATTATTAGTAAATAAAAATTTTTAAAATAGAGTTTAAATAAATCTAGTCCAAATTTATCTTAATGACGGTTCTGCATTTAGGTCATCGGGTGCAACGGGCATATTTTCCAAAAACATAAAATATCCGCGGCTTGCTATCATAGCGGCATTGTCGCCGCACAAATCAAGACTCGGCAAAAATATTTCATATCCGCTCTTTTTTAGTTCGTTTAATTTTTCACGCAGGTACGAATTTGCCGCAACACCGCCCGCAACCGCCAATCGGTTCTGTTTTGTTTTTGATAAAATTTGCTTCGCTCTGACTATCAATCCGTCTATCGCCGCTTCTGTAAAAGAATGTGCAACGTTCTCTCTGTTAATTTCTCCGCCGTTTTGCCTAACGGTATGACAGTAATTAATTACAGCCGTTTTCAATCCGCTGTACGAAAAATTGCCGTCTTTGAGTAACACTGACGGCAGTTTAATTGACGGCTTGCCTTGCTTTGCAAGAATGTCAATTTGCGGTCCGCCAGGATACGGCAGACCTAAAACTCTTGCAACTTTATCAAAACTTTCCCCGACAGCATCGTCAACGGTCGAGCATAAAGTTTCAATAGCGTTGTAGCCAGCCACATTAACAATACTTGTATGTCCGCCCGAAACGACAAGACACAGTAAAGGCGGACAAAGATTTTTACAGGTAATAAAATTTGCAGCTATATGACCTTCGATATGGTTTACGGCATAGAGCGGTTTCTTTGCCGCTTGTGAAAGCGCTTTTGCGTATGTTACTCCGACAAGCAAAGCCCCCACAAGCCCAGCTCCGTAGGTCACTGCTATATTATCTATGTCTTCTAGTGTTGTAGCCGCTTCCGCTAAGGCTTGTTTTGTAACCGTATCAATCACTTTTATATGATTGCGGCTTGCAATCTCGGGAACGACTCCGCCGTAAAGACGATGTATGTCAATTTGGCTTGCAACCACATTTGACAAAACCTCCCGCCCGTTAGCGACAACAGCCGCGCTTGTTTCATCGCACGAAGTTTCTATTCCCAGTGTCAATATATTTTTTTTCATTTTTTTATAATGCTTTTTGCAAATAATCTTCGATGAAAGCTTGAATATCGCCGTC
>DAOPIV010000142.1:0-1524 GCA_035399325.1 Clostridia bacterium
AGACTACACAGCGAGTGGAAAATATTGTTATTGTCGAAGGCTATATGGACGTTATCGCTTTGTATCAAGCGGGCGTGCGTAATTGTGTAGCCAGTATGGGCACGGCTTTGACAAAGGAGCAGGCAAGGCTTGTTAAACGATATACGGACGCCGTTTATATCAGTTATGACGGCGATTCCGCAGGTCAGACAGCGACTGTGCGAGGGCTTGATATATTGCGCAGCGAAGGTTTGGACGTTTTTGTTGTGACTATTCCAGATGGGCTTGATCCCGACGAATATGTGCGGCTAAAAGGTGTTGACGAATACCGTCGATTGCTCGCCAATGCTTTACCGCTAGTTGCGTACAAACTTAATTTACTCAAAAAACAATACGATATAAACAATGAAAATGAAATCAAGCGTGACGAATTTAGGCGAAAATATGTTACCGCCGCAATAAAAGTGCTTTCTGGACTGCAACCTGTGGAAAAAGAAAGTTACATATCATCAATCTCTTTGGAAACTGGCTTTGCGAAAGAATTTTTGGAAAGGGCGATGTCTGAAAACAAGGCGGAAACTCCAAATATATTGCCCCCAACGCAAAAGAGTGAAAAAACAAAAGTCACGGCGGAAATAAAGGCTTTGTGTTTTGTGGCAAAGGCGGGGTTGAATGGATTTTCTTGGGCTAAGATAACGGAAAAACCCTTTTGTTACGGAAACGAGTCGCTTGAAAATTTGTTTGACTACATCATGGACTGTGCAAATACCAACAAAAAACCTATTCCCAGTATGGCATATCAGCTTGCCGACGATGAAGCCATTATTTCTTTGGTGGTGGAAGATGAAACGTTTGGCGAAACTGCGGGTAAAGATTATTTTGAAGAGTGTTTGTTGTATTTAAAAAAAGCGGAACTGAAAGCAAAACTTGCCAAAGCGGCGGATGAATACAACACAATTACAGACAAAAAAGAAAAAGAAAAATTGCTTGCCCAAATAACAAAACTTACCAGTCAAATTAAAAATATTTTAGATACGGATATAACGGAGGATAAATAAATAATGGAAATTACTGAAAAATTTTTGGCAGAATTACTTGCCGAAATGAAAGAAATCAGTGAGCAAAAAGGTTTTGTGGCATATGACGAGCTTGACACACGTTTGGAAAAGCTCAGTCTTTCCGCAGAACAAAATGCGGACGTTTACAAATTTTTGGAAGATAACAATGTTACATTAATGGATGTTATCGCCCGTGAAGAGGAGCTTATAAAGGGTGTTGCGGAAGTTTCTATTGACGACCCCGTAAAGATGTATCTAAAAGATATAGGCAAAGTTCCGCTTTTATCGGGAGAAGAAGAAATCTCACTGGCTAAGCGTATGCAAGAGGGTGACGAGGAAGCAAAACAACAACTTTCTGAGGCAAACCTTCGTCTTGTTGTATCCATTGCCAAAAGATATGTCGGCAGAGGTATGCTTTTGCTCGACCTTATCCAAGAAGGCAATCTCGGGCTTATGAAAGCCGTGGAAAAATTTGACTATACAAAAG